>JAHIOM010000014.1 GCA_018895235.1 Patescibacteria group bacterium
AGGGCTCTTTTTTTATAATTGGCAGTGAGGGAGGAATGGAAATTTATTTACATTTCGACCGAACGAATAAATATACAGATACTTCGTCATGTCTTCACGTCCAAGAAAAAGATTTTCTGTGAATCGGGCAGGGACCGATTTTTTTCAGTATTTTTCTGTGAAGTTTGGTTGGATAGCCTTTGTGTTTTTTAAAATTATACTTAGGATATTTTTTATCATACCGAAGCATTATTTTGTCTCGGGTGACTTTAGCAATAATACTGGCTGCGGCGCAGGAAAAAACTTTTTCATCTGCTTTAATAATTGAGATTGAGGGAAGAAAAGAAAAATCTATTTTTCTTTTATGACCGAGAGAACAATTATGCGACGCAGTTGCAATAATTGACTTTTGCGGTATCTTTGATTTTATTTTAAAACTACCGTCTAGTATCAGATAATAAACCCGGCAGCCAAGGTTTTTCAGTGCTTTTTGCATCGCTAATTTCGTCGCTTCCAGAATATTTATTTTATCAATAACTTTTTCTGAAACTCTTCCAATCCCCCACCTTATCTGCGGATGGCTGGTTAAAAGTTTATATAAACTTTCTCTTTGCTTCGGCGTTAATTGTTTTGAATCTTTTACCCCATTTAACTCTCTTAATTCTTTATTCTTTATTCTTGATTCTTTTACTATTACTGCCGCCGCCACAACCAGGCCCGCTAAACTATTACCAGTAAAATATCCTGTGCCGCTTCTGCGTACATAAAAATTATGATATTTAGAAAGCTGCAAACAGAATACTTTTCCTTTATAAAATCTTTTCTTTTTGTGTAAAGATTTTATTTGAGCTTTATTATTTCGCCGCAATCTAATTTCAAAACAAGGAACTAAATTTTCTTTTTTTATTATTCTTTTTCCTATATATCGATTTTTAAGTGGTCTTACACTTGTATGATATGTCCATCCAGCCTTCAATAGAATTTCCTCAAAATCATCTCTTAGTTTTTTAGATACGGTATAATATACGCAAACCCTCATTCTGTCTTTACCAATATAACAGCCTCCGTCGCCCACCATCATCCAATCTATAAGTATGTTTAACAAGTTGGGCGATAAATTTTTTATGTCTTTAGGTATAAATTTATCATAACGCTTTCCAAATTGGCTTAAGTATGTATATAGCTGTTTATCGCAACAATTAAAACCATTTTTTAATTTATTGAACCTAAAAGGAAGCATTTTAAGTAATTTATAAATCTTTTCGTATTTTTTGATAGAAGCATCTTTGTATTGAGAAATAGTAATTCTATACATTCCTTTTTTCTTGTAATAATAAACAGACCCCTCTGCTAAAAATATCCCCAAAAACGCCAACCATATTTTTGTATCTATAATCAATTCCTTATGTTTGTCAATTCCTGGTAATCTGAAAAATCCATCGCTGTCTCCCTTCCATTTGCCGCCACGGGGTATAAAATCATTATCCGCTAATTCCGAAACAGCCTTTCTTTCTTTTCTTGTTTCGTATCCAACTAATTTTAATCTATTATTATCTTTTTTATCCCTCTTAAAAACTCGTCGAACAACAGTAAAATAATGCTCAGGAGTAACAATTATATCTACTCCCCTATTCTTTAATTCTATAAGATTTCCTTTAAAATCTTTTTCTATAATTTTTTCTATTTTTTGCCATTTCATATAACCATCATCGGTATAACTCAACACTTTGTCGTTTGAATTAACAACGTTATAAAATTTCCAGCCATTATTAGTTAATACTTCGGCATCGGACCTTTCGCACCCTCGCCCTGCTTCATCTAGCCCCGCTACTATTTTAAATCCCCTTCTCCACAATTTTTTTTCTTCCTTAAAATTAGGATATTGCATTCTAATATTTTAACACGTAAAATTGTATTATTAGGATTTTTTTAATATCATTAAAGATAATTAAAAGAAATGATAAATAAGAAAAGAAAAACTGTTTTAATAAGTGTTTTTAACAAAAGGGGAATTTCAAAATTTGCTAAAATTCTCGAAAGTTTGGGTTATAAAATAATTGCGACCGAGGGCACCGGTAAGGAATTAGTGAAAAACAGAATTCCCTATATTTCTGCCCAAAAAATAAGTAAAAATCCTAAAGGACTTGAAGATTGTATTAAAACCATTAGCTTTCAGATTGAAGCAGGTATTCTTTTTGATCGGCTTAATCCCAAACACATTAAACGAGTAAAAAAACTTGGCATAGAAAAAATAGATATCGTCGTTTGCAACCTTGTAAATTTCAAAAAAGTTATTAAAAAACCGGCTGATTTTAATATAAAGAATATTGATGTCGGCGGGCCTTTAATGATTAGGGCAGCTGCTACAAATTTTAAATATGTTTTAGTTGTTGTTGATCCGAATGATTATGAAAAAGTAGTTAAAGCCATTCTTGGGGACAAAATTACAGATAAATTTAGGCAAGAATTATCTACTAAAGCCTTTAACTATACGCGTTCTTATGATCAGACAATCGTTAAATATTTGAAAAACACGACTCCGGCTAAAAACGTTTAATAAACCAAATACTCTTCTTAATTGCCTTTTCGGAGCTTAATATTATTTTTAACAAAAAAATCGTCAAGCGTTTCTTTTGGTTCTGCCGTTTCAAAGGTTTTAACCAGCTGATTCACCTTATTAAATAATGTACCCCTTTTTAGTTCCGCTACTCCGTCTATAGATGATAATTCAGCCTTATGGTCTGGGCACGCGGTTATATTTCCATCTGTCGCAACTCTTACGGTATAAAATCCTTCTTGGCAATAAATCGGACAATTAATGCATTGATTATTCCGCAATGTTAAATTAGTGTCTTTTAATATAATTCGTAAATCACTTGATAATTTTGTATTAAACTCATACTTGTTATCAATGGAAAATTTATATTTTGTATGCTTAGAAAAAAAATCTAATACTTCTGAAGCAGATATAAATTCTTCTTCAAAAAACCTTTTACTTTGTTGGTCTTTTAGTATTAAATTAAGCAGATTAATCTCATCAATAACGCCAGATTTCTCACAAAATTCTATATAATCCAACAAGGATTCCATGTCACTCCTTAGCAGCACCTTATTTGCTCTGATTTTTAATTTAGGATTATCTTTCTTTGCCTCGCTGAGCCCCTTCATTACTTCCTCAAATTTGCCTCTACGTGTTATTGCTTTCAATCTGTCAGCGTCAAAAGTGTCTAGACTTATTGTTAATAACGTTAATCCTTTAGGTAGATGTCCTTTTTTTTGAAGATATGTATTCAATAGCGTACCATTAGTAGTAACACCTATCCTTGACATGCCTATTTCTTTGGCCTTATTAACGATTAAGTCCCATTCTGGATTCAAGAGAGGTTCTCCACCGGTTAGTGTCATACCATCAAACCTTGCTAAGTGTAACGCTTCAATTATTTTTATAAACATATCCGTACTTATGGCTCCTTGCTTTAAAGGTTTTCTCCTAAAATCTTCCATAGCGCCAGGTTTGTTTGGTTTTCTACTTTTTGGTCCGTCACAATAAATACAACTCAGATTACAAAATGGTGAAATTGCCACCCTAATATTTCTTTTATTTAAAGAAAACATTGTTATTTAATTTAATAAATTTTTTTAGAGATTATAAAAATACGGTTTTTGCCTCCGTAGAGAAATATTTCTGTATATAATATTTCGAAGCCGGCCCTTTCTAAATAATTCTCTAATTCTTTTTTTTCAAACATGGTATACATTCTAATATCATTTTTGTTTTTTGTTCTTTTTTGTTTTTGAGCGGTAATTATACCAATAATACCGTTGTTCTTAAGTATTGTTTTAGAATTTTTAAGTAATTTTGGCAGATCACTTTTCTTAATATGAACAAAAATAGAAGAACACCACATTCCATCGAATAAATCATTTCTCAGTTTCAAATCAAAAAAATCCATTATTTCATATTTTCCTTTAAAGTTTCGCCGGGCAAGTTCTATCATTTTTTCCGATAAATCAATCCCCAGACAATCAAAACCTTTTCTGGTTAAATAATCGGTATCGTGTCCCGGACCACAGGCAACATCAAGAATCTTTTTTCCGGGTAGTAATTTTATAAACCTATCAATTTTATCTTTTAATACAACTGCTGCACCGTTTTTGATATAAGTATCGGCGATAGCATCATAAAATTTTATTGTTTTTTGAGTATATCTTTTCATGGTTTCTGTAATCCTTGCCGAAGCGAATTATACGGCAAACTGATGCTTTTTAATACACAAAATTATTTAACAAACTAGGCAACAATATATCAATATATTTTTTATAGACAGATATCAGAATGTAAGCTGTTTCAGCGGTAGGAGATTTCTGATATTCCTTTGGCAAAATAGAAAGTAATTCAATAACAGCCTGTCGATAATATCCTTTTTCAATGTTTTCTTGGATATTACTACAAATCAGTTCAACTGTTGGACTTTTTTGCTGTGATTTAGCTCCGCAATCATCGTTGCCAATAATGGATAAGAGGTGCTTATAATGACTAATAAAATTATTTAATAAATTGTCAGCTTGGATTGGCAACGTTTTGTCGTATTCATACATTTTGGAAGGATGTCCGCCCCCTAAAAGGATTATTAACCTCGTCTTAGTTGGTCCATAGTGACTAATTAAATCTTTTGCCAAAATAGCATATCCCTTAGACGCTGAGATCTGTTTTCCATCGAGAAAGCCCATGCCTAAAATAAAATACTTCTTGGTTTGATATTTTTCATCCAAAAGGAAACTTTCTGAATACAGCTTTTTTACAACCCAGTTTTTCAAATGCTCTTCAGATATAAAAACATCACATGGGAGAAAATTGATTATCTTATTTATTAAAATATCGTCTGATTTTTCTTTATGTTTTAATACTTTAAATAAATTCCTAAAAAAGTCTTCCGTATTAATCGACTCATTCTCACATTCGTCTTTGAATCTTGCGTATAGGTCGAATATAGTAAAAACTTCGCTATCAAACATTGGGTCTATTATCCATTTTTTTTCGAAAATTACCCCGAGCCCATCTTTTCTCAACAAAGCCCAATCGCTTCTGACGTCCTTTGTTGCAGATGTAATATTATTTTTATGAAATGGTTGAAGAAATTCCGTTCGATTTATTAGCGCTAAGGTTTTTTTCTTCCATTCATTATTATTGTAATCTAATGCCAGGTCTCCATTTTTATTATTAACTAATAAGTTATTTTCCTTATATATTGAAACTATTGTATTAACAAATATTGAAAAATCTTTATGTTTAGTTGTGTAAAAATGTTCATAGTCGCACGAAACATCAAGCGACTTTAATTCCCATAGAATCTCTTGGCTATAAAAATCTAAAATGTTTAAAGGGTGGATAAAAGTTTTCAATACGGATATTGGTGTATTATAAATATTTTTGTATAAATTAAATATTTTTTTTTCATCACTGCAAAATGCATTATCTTCTGAAAAAAATTCAGAAAATATTTTAGAAATATTCTGAGCAGAATTGCCGCTATAATGCATTGCAATAGGGAAAAATACATTTTCTCCTTTTTTTCGTGCATTCCTTGCAATAACATCTCCGACAACAAACATTTTCGCATGGTTTATATTAAGCGGACAGAGAGGATAAACATATGCACAAGAAATAAAAAAATTTTTCATTGACTTAATTTATCAAATGAATATACACTTTTAACGTTATTGACCCTCGGATTATATTTATATTGAGATCCGGGTAGGATTTGAACCTACGATGAGAGCATGTATGGCTCTTGCCTTAACCACTTGGCGACCGGATCAAAACTATGAAAAAATTTTTTATTTAATTGTGAATAGGCTTTAATTAACTTTTAAAAAAACTTCGCCATGTTAAGACGAAGTTCTATTTTATTCTTCAATTGAGACTTTAATTTTATCACTATCAGTTACAATAGTTTCCTTAGCCCTCATAGCATACGAGACATCTCTCAAAAAAGGTTTCAAGATATCTTGTTTGTTCTTGGGGCATTTAATTTTTAACAGAGAAATACTTGCTCCAAACCTAATTTTTTTATTAGTCTTAACTTTCCTGACCTCAGAGACAAGAAGCAAAGCCAATTTAGCACCTTCTGTTAATTCACCTTCAAGGTGTTTGCTACCCACTGGCCACCTCGTATTGTGGATACTTTTGGTTTTTTCGTTCTTATAGAAATACCCCCTGTCGTTTTTCGATTCAATCGATTCGCGCACATTTTCCCCATCACCTTTCTTTACCACATCGGCGTGATACATTTCCTCTGTGATATGGGGAACAAAAGGTGACGTCATTTTAAGAATGTTCAAAAAACTTTGATAGGCAGCATGCTGAGCAGAAAGCTTCTCGGTCGCCCTTTCTTTGTCGTCCGAACCTATTGATAGCCTTCCCTTAGCAATTTCCAAATAATTGTCACAAAAATCTGACCAAAAGAACTCCTCGAATAGCTTTCTGGCTTGAGAAAACTCGTATTTTTCGAAAGCCTTTGACATTCCTTCAGCTGTTTCTAGAGATCTCTGCAGAATCCATTGGTCAAATGCTTCAAGGCTTGTTCTTTGTAACTCAACTTTTGGATCAAAACCCTGTAATTTGCTTAAAACAAGTTTACCTGCATTATAAATCTTCGTTATTAACTTTTTTCCCTTTTCAACTTCTTTATCTTCAAAGTATGCATCCCTTCCTAAGGTTGCGCCACACATAGCATAACGTACAGCATCTGAAGATTTTGTCGCAATTAATTCTTCTGGACCATGCTTTCCTCCTCCTGTTTTTTTACTTATCTTTTCTCCCTTTCTTAGCAAAATATGTCCAGATACCATCAAATCTTTCCATGGCACCTCGTTATGCCTGTACAAACCCATTAATATCGAATAAACAACCCATGTCCTTATTATGTCATGCCCTATAGGACGCATAGACATAGGATATAACTTGTCCTTCAATGATCCGTTTAATTGATTACTACTATTAATATCTGGTGTTAATGAAGAAGTGAACCAAGTATCCAAAACACTTCTTTCAGCAACTAACTTACCTGTTTTACAACTAGAACAGCTGTTTTCAATCTTCTGCATCTTGGGATCCAATGGAAAACAATCTTCATCTGGAATTACAATATTTTCGCAATTATCGCAGTTAAAAACAGGAATCGGAATACCATAAAATCTCTCTCTGGAAATGCACCAATCCCATTTTAAACCAGACACCCATTCTTCATACCTTTTTTTCATATAAGGGGGGTACCAGTTTATCCTATTTCCAGCCTCTAAAAGGTTTTCTTTCATATCAAGCATCTTCATAAACCACTGAGTTGTCGGCAAAAACTCAATCGGAGTACTGCATCTTTCGTGTACACCAATATTATGCTTGATTTTTTCTTCTTTTTTCACAAATCCACCTTCTTTCAGCTTTTCAATTATTATTTTTCTGGCAGCCTCTGCCGTTTTTCCATTGATTTCAGGAAGTTCGTCTACATTCTGTAATTTTCCATCCTTATCTAAAATAATTCTTTCCTGCAATCTATATATTTTTGCCCAGTATATGTCTGTTTCGTCTCCATAAGTGCAGCACATAACCGCACCGCTACCTTTTTCTATGTCGACTTTATCGTCCGACATAATGGTTACTTCTTGTCCCAGGGGTGTTTTAATCTTTTTTCCTACAAAATGTGTGTACCTTTTGTCTTTTGGATTTACAAATACTGCCGCGCAAGCAGGAAGTAATTCTGGTCGGGTCGTAGAAATAGTCAAATCTTCACCATTCTCTATCTTAAACAGCAAATCAAAGAAAGCAGCTTCTTTTTCTTTATCTTCTTTTTCGGCTTGCGCAAAAGACGTATGGCATTCGGTACAATATAAAGCAGGGGCGTTCTCTTTGTATATTAACCCTTTTTCATAAAGTTCCTTAAACACTGACTGCGATAACTTCTGCACTTCAGGAGAAATAGTAGAATATTCGAGCCTCCAATCCATACTGAAACCAGCTGATTTTAAAAGACTTTCGTAGAGTTTTTTATATTTCTCGGTAGCGCTCAAACACGACTTAACAAATTCCTCAAGTTTCACGTCTTGCCCCCTTATTCCTGTTTCCTTTTCAACTAATCTTTCAGTAGGCAAGCCGTTATTATCAAATCCCATGGGATATCTTATATTTGATCCCTCCATTCTTTTAAACCGAGCAATTACCTCTGCCTGGACATAAGAAAAAATATGTCCCAAATGTAGGGCTCCTGAAATAGTAGGGGGCGGAGCATCAACAGTAAAAAGAGGTCCTGATCGCTCGGGATCAAACTCGTAAACTTTTTCTCTCTCCCAAAAATCTTGCCAATATTTTTCCTTCTCAAAAGGATTATATCTTTCTTTTTCTTCCATCTTCTTCTCCTTTGAAGCCTCTGTTTTATTTGTATTGGACATAATTTCTGGTGTTTCAGAAATGTCTTCTGGTGTATTGGGTGTGTATTCAAATTTTTCTGGTGCCATATTGTTTTTCTTTTTTCTCAATCTTAACCTTTCTTTATTCATTTGTCAAAAGCCGAGAACCCTCCAACAACATTAGGGTAAACTATCCCGGCGCACTGCTTTTATATTATCACATAATACTTCTTTTTGTCAATTCCACAATTTTTTTTCTTCGCTAAAATTCGAGTATTGCATTGGATAATTTTAACACAATATTTCACTGAAAAAACAAAGCCCTTAGATTCCTCTAAGAGCTTTGACGTCTTGAATAATTACGACTCTTTTTTCACTCCAACTTCTTTTTCAAGTTGATCCAATTTGGCCAAAATCTCTTGCCAGAGTTCTTTCTTAAATCCTCTCCTTGGTTTTACATCAACGGTTCTGCCAATATCGTAAAGCATTTGTTCAACCTGGTTATGAATAATTTGTTGGTTTGTGTTAAACCCGCCCTTTTTACTGGCGGTCATCGCTGTCTGCTTTAATCTGTTCTGAAGCGATGCAACTGATTCTTCCTTTCTTCTTCTTGTCATTTTGTTTCTTTTCATAACAGCTCTCCTTATTATTAAAGAACAACTTTAATAATAAAATATAAGATAATCGTTAAATTTAGTCAAGAATAAAATTGACTTTGAATCTTAAAAAAACTAAAATGTCATAATGTCCAAATTTACTCACTTACATGTCCACAGTCACTACTCTTTGTTAGACGGCTTGCCGAAAATTGAGGAAATGGTAAATTATGCCAAAGAGTTAGGAATGGATTCACTTGCTTTAACCGACCATGGCGTCTTATACGGCGCTGTTGAATTTTTTAAGGCCTGTAAAGCAAAAGATGTAAAGCCGATTATCGGCTGTGAAGTATATCAATCGCTGGAAGGAATGACCCAAAAACGAGTAGGCGTAGATGATAAAAGATATCATTTAGTTTTATTGGTTAAAAACGAGGAAGGTTATAAAAACTTAGTCAAACTTATTACAAAAGCCCACTTAGAGGGCTTTTATTATAAACCGCGGGTTGATGAAGCTCTGCTGGCGCAGCATTCAGAAGGTTTGATTGCTCTTTCTGCTTGTTTACAAGGAAAAATCCCTCGCCTGATTTTGGCAAATAGAATAGAGGATGCAAAAAAACAGGCATTAAAGTATCAAGAAATTTTCGGCAAAGGAAATTTCTATTTGGAACTTCAACACCATCCTCATATTCCAGAGCAAGAAAAAATAAATAAAACCTTAATAGATTTTTCAAAAGAACTGAACATTCCTTTGGTAGCCACCAATGACAGCCACTACTTAAGGCCGGACGATGCCGAAGTTCAGGATATCTTAATGCTGATTAACACGGGTGCTGACCCAAATGATCCGGAACGACTGACAATGAAAGGAGAAGATTTTTCTCTCAAAAAACCGGAAGAAATGATTGAAAGTTTCAAAAATGTTCCCGAAGCTATTGAAAACACTCAAAAGATTGCTGAGGCCTGCAATTTTCAATTTGAACTCGGCAAGACAAAACTTCCCCACTTCCAAGTTCCGGACAATAAAACCGCGGAAGATTATTTAGAAGAATTATGTTATCGAGGGCTGGAAACACGTTTTGGAAAAAACCCTGATAATAAAATAATTGAAAGATTAAAACACGAACTCTCTGTTATTAAAGAGACCGGTTTTGCCGGATACTTTCTTATTGTCCAAGATTTTGTTAATTGGGCAAAGCAAAACCGCATTGTTGTCGGACCAGGAAGAGGAAGTGTCGGAGGATCTTTGGTTTCTTATTTGCTTAATATTACTAACGTCGACCCATTAAAGCACAATCTTTTGTTTGAAAGATTTTTAAGTATTTCTGAAAAATATTTTGTAACCAATGAAGATTTTGGGATTTTATGATTGAAAAAAACTGCGATTTTTGTAATAAAACATTTTTAGTCCATCCTTATCGAGGAAAAATTGCTCATTTTTGTAGTAAAACTTGTTATAATAACCAGCGAAAGAAATCTGCTTATGGGGTAAAAATTTGTCCATTTTGTAAGAAAGAATTTACTCCAAATCGCAATACTCGACAAAATAAGTATTGTAGTAAAGAGTGCAGTATTTTGGGTCGCAGAAAACATCTAATAGAAGGCGAACGGGTCAAATGGACGAATGGGAAAAGAATGAAGGTATATAAATGGAGAGGAGAAAAAATATGCATTTATTGTGGAAAAAAATTTAAATATGCCTCTAAAAATATTCATCAGAAATATTGCAGCGTTATTTGCCAAGTAAAAAATCGAGCTTATAGAATTAACGAAAATTTCTTTGAAAAAATTAATTCAGAAGGAAGGGCATATCTTTTGGGATTAATTTTTTCAGATGGAAACATTTCAAGTAAGAAATATTATACAAATATTTCTTCAAAAGATCAGGAGTTAATTGAAATGTGTAAAAAACTATTAGACACAAACAGACCAATTTATCACTACAAGAATTCTTTTTCTTTATTGTTCGGTAATCAAAAAATTCACGAATCATTAAAAAAACACGGGGTTTTAGAAAGAAAAAGCTGGAAAGATTATTCGCTACCGTCGATTCCTAAAAACCTGTGGTGGCACTTTATAAGAGGGTTTTTCGACGGTGATGGCAGTTTCTATATTGATGACCGTGACAAATATAAATATCTCTGCGCAAGTTTTTCTTGCGGTTCACAAAAGTTTTTAGGAGAAATTAAGAAATGCTTAGAAAAATATCATATTATACCGCATAAAATACGATTTGATAAAAAGCCAGATAATAAAGGCTGTTGGCAATTAAAAATTACAAGGAAGAAGGATATTAAAATGTTTATTGATTATTTATATAAAAATAGTAATTATTTTCTAAATCGGAAGTATAAAATTGTGAAATCATTTCATGGATAATCAATTTGAAGAAATGAAAAAGATTTGTCTGCAAAAAAAGGATCTTGATCAAAAAAGGTTAAACTTTGAATTAGAAAAAATAGAAAAATTTGGACTTGTTGAAAGTTTTTATAGATTTTGTATTGAAAAGAAACAGGGGGAGGAAAATAAAGTAAATAGTTTAGTAGCATACGCGTTAGGAATTACCTCGAAATATCCAGAAGGTGAATTTCAACCTCATAAAAAATTTGAAAGCGGTCGAGTAGGGCTGCCCGATATTGACCTTGATTTTACAGACCGCAGAAGAAACGAAGTTATAAACTACGTGGCTGAAAAATACGGTAAAGACCATGTTGCCCAGATTATTACTTTCGGGACAATGGCAGCAAGGGCGGCTATTAGAGACGTCGGAAGAGCATTGATGATCCCGTATAGCTACTGCGACCGAGTAGCAAAAATGATTCCTTTCGGAATGTCTTTAGAAGAAACATTAAAAAAGGTTCACGAGTTTAAGGAACTTTATGAATCAGATTCCCAGGCAAAAAACCTGATTGATTTGGGAAAAAAACTCGAGGGAGTGGCCAGACACGCCTCAACTCATGCCTGTGGAATAGTTATCTCAGAAAAACCACTGACTGACTATGTCCCGCTCCAGCATCCAACACAAAATGATGATACAATCATCACCCAATATGAAATGCATGCTATTGAGGATTTGGGTCTTTTAAAAATGGACCTGCTGGGACTAAAAAACCTGACCATTATTGAGGATTGTCTTACCCGCATTTATAGTATTCACAATAAATCAATGTCAATTGACGATATTCCTTTAGATGACGACAAAGTCTATAAATTACTGCGGGATGCAAACAGTGTTGGCGTTTTTCAATTGGAATGTTTGTCTGGTGAAACAATAATTTCTAATACAACTATAAAAAAATTATTCAAAACAGATAACAAGAAAACACTAAGTTCGGTTTATTTAGACGAGGGCAAGGTACATAAAAATAAAATTATAGATATTCTCGAAGGCGGAGAAAAAAATCTTTACACCTTAATTGCAGAAAACAACTGGTATATTAAAGCGAGCGAAGACCATTATTTTTTAACAGAAAACGGATGGAAAAAATTGAGGAATATTAAGCCCGGCGAAGGGGTTTTAATGAAGAATAAAGCGAAACACTTGGTTTACAACACCTGCAGAACTTGCGGCAAGCAGATAGATGGACAAAAAGAAGGAAAAAGTCAATTTTGTTATAAATGTTCAGCCAGTTTTTATAAAAATCCTTCTAAAAAAGAATCTAAACGAAAAATAAGCGAATCTAGGATTAAATTTTACCGAGAAGGAGGCAAACCTTGGAATTATGGGGCCACCGTAGAAAATAATAAAACATGGAAGGAAACTGCTGAAAAAATATCAAAAGCATTATTAGGCAGGCCCCTTGAGGAAAGATGGGGGGGAAAAAGAGCAAACGAATTTAAAAAATCCCAATCTAAACGAAGCAGAGGAAACAACAATCCAATGTTTGGCAAATCATGTCCGCACAGAAAAGGAGGATTTAGAGAGGATTTAGGGCACTACGTCCGGTCTGCTTGGGAAGCAGATTTTGCTAGAATTTTAAAACTTCATAATTTAAATTATGAATACGAACCCAAAACCTTTCAATTAACGAAACCGAATGGCGAAATTATGCATTATACTCCTGATTTCTACGTTCCATCCCAAAACACTTTTTATGAGATCAAGGGTTGGTTTCATGATTTAGACAAAGAAAAGGTGGAATTATTCCAAAAACAATATCTGGATTATAAATTTATTTTAATAAGCGCCACGAAATTTGCTGAATTTGCTTTAAAATATAAAACTCTTATTAATTGGGAATGTCCGAAGATACCAACAAAACAAGGTTTTGGATTTATTAAAGTTAAAGAAATAAAATATAGCGGGCGAGAAAAAACTTACGATGTTAAGATGCAATCTCCGGGGAATAATTTTGTTGCGAATGGTTTTGTCGTTCATAACAGCAGTGGTATGCAAGCGTATTTAAAACAATTAAAGCCCACCAGCTTTGAAGATATTGTTGCTATGGTTGCGCTCTACCGACCCGGCCCCATGCAATTTATTCCGGACTTCATTAAAGGAAAACATGGAAAGAAAAAAATAGAATATTTGCATCCGAAACTTGAACCGATTTTAAAAAACACTTACGGAGTTTGCATATTTCAAGAACAGCTTATGCAAATTGCCCAACAATTAGCTGGCTTTTCTTTATCTGAAGCTGATGTATTAAGAAAAGCGATTGGAAAAAAAATAAAAGAGCTTTTGCATGCTCAGAAAGAAAAATTTATTTCCGGCTGTATTAAAAACAACATTGACAAAAAAATCGGGCAAGAATTATGGCAGTGGATTTTACCTTTTGCCGAATACGGATTTAATCGCGCCCATGCTACTGCCTACGCTACTATTGCCTGCCAAACTGCCTATCTGAAAACCCACTACCCGGTTGAGTTTATGGCAGCTCTCCTAACTTCGGAAAAAGCAGATATTGAAAGAATTGCTGTTTTGATAAAAGAATGCAAAAAGATGGGTATTCACGTTCTCCCGCCCGATGTTAATGAAAGTTTCAGAAATTTTTCAGTAGTGCCAAACGAAAACAAAATTCGTTTCGGACTTTTAGCTATTAAAAATGTCGGTGAAAATATAGTTGAAGCGATTATTACCGAAAGAAAAAATGACGGTCCCTTTAAATCAATGCATGATTTTGTTTCCCGCATCCAATCCAAAACCCTAAATAAAAAGTCGCTGGAGAGTTTGATAAAATCTGGAGTTTTTGATAAATTAGAGGAAAGGAATACGCTTCTTCACAACCTGGAAGATATCCTTGAAGCCAACCGGGAAATAAAGCAAAATCTGAACAATGGTCAGAAAAGTCTCTTTGAAAATTGTTCTTCTTTCAACCATTCTGTTTTAAGGTTAAAAACCGCCCAGTCAATTTCTCTAAGCGAGCAGCTAAACTGGGAGAAAGAACTGCTTGGGCTTTATGTTTCGTCACACCCCCTAGAAAGCTATAAATCGGTTTTTGATGGAAAGGTTTTCCCCCTTAATAATCTTACTGATGAGATGGTTGGAAAATTAGTAAAGATCGGCGGTATAATTTCAACCATTAAAAGGATACTAACCAGAACCGGCAAACCAATGCTGTTTTTAAGCCTTGAAGACCTGACAAATAAAATTGAGGTGGTTGTTTTCCCGACGGTTATTGAAAAAAACCCCGCTGTTTTTCAGGAAAATAAAATTGTTTTTGTAAAAGGCAAGGTTGATAACCGCGACGGCGAAGTTAAAATTTTAGCAGACGAAGTCGAAGAAATATTAGAGAGTTAAAATTTAAGCAAATAATTTATGAATATAGAAACCATTCGTCACTCTTTAGCCCATATTATGGCTTATGCCTTCCAGGAATTACATCCTGGAATTAAATTTGGAATCGGACCCGCCATTGATAACGGGTTTTATTATGATTTTTCTATCCAAATACCGGAAGAAGAACTGCCAAAAATTGAAAAGAAAATGCGAGAATTAATTAACCAAAATATCGTTTTTAAAAAGAAGCTTGTCTCAAAACAAGAAGCAAAGAAGATATTTAAAAAACAGCCCTATAAGCTTGAATTGATTGCAGAGTTGCAGGAAAAAAAAGCATCGGTTTACGAATCTGGAAAATTTGTTGATCTATGTAAGGGACCTCATATTAAATCCACCAAAGAAATTAAAGCAGACTCTTTTAAACTGACTAAGGTTGCCGGGGCTTATTGGAGGGGTGACGAGAAAAATCCAATGCTTACTAGGATTTACGGTGTTGCCTTCTCAATAAAAAAAGAATTGGATGATTATTTGAAGCTTCAAGCCGAAGCAGAAAAAAGAGATCATCGAGTTCTCGGCAAAAAACTTGATTTATTCGTTTTCTCGGATTTGGTTGGTAAGGGTTTGCCGCTTTATACAGAAAAGGGTTCTATTATCCGGAGAGAACTGGAAAACTTTGTGGTCAATGAAGAAATAAAAAGAGGGTATAAACACGTCTATACTCCGGATTTGGCTAAGGTGGAATTATACAAGGTTTCTGGCCACTATCCTTATTATAAAGATACTATGTACCCTATTATGAAAGTCGATGAAGACGAACTTATTTTAAGACCAATGACCTGTCCCCATCATTATCAACTTTATTTAAGCAAACAACACTCGTATAAAGAACTACCCTTGAGAATCGCAGAATTGGCGAAACAATTCCGCTATGAAAAATCGGGCGAATTAAGCGGCTTAATGAGAACGAGGATGTTCTGCTTGGCCGATGCTCATATAATTTGCCAAAAAGAAAAAGCATCTGAAGAAATAAATAATGTTTTGGATTTAATAGAATTCACTGCCTCGGCTTTGGGGCTGGAAAAGGATTTCCGCTACCGATTATCTCTCGGCGATAGAAAAGACAATAAAAAATATTATAAAGATGACAAAGCTTGGAGTTTTGCTGAAAATGTCCTTCGTTCAATTTTAAAGAAAAGAAATATTCCTTTTTTTGAAGCTAAAAAAGAAGCGGCTTTTTATGGCCCGAAAATTGATATTCAGATGAAGAATTTTATCGGCAAAGAAGATACGGCTTTCACCGTCCAGTATGATTTTGTCGGACCAAAAAGGTTTAATCTTTTTTATATTGACAAAAATGGCGTAAAAAAAGAACCGATTGTCATCCATCGTTCTTCCATCGGCGCAATAGAAAGGACAATAGCTTTTTTGCTTGAAAAATATGCTGGCGCCCTGCCCCTCTGGTTATCTCCGGTTCAATCGTGGGTTATCCCGATTGGAAGTGACCACAATAAATATGCCAAAAAAGTTTATGATGAATTAATAAACAATGGGGTAAGAGCAGAAATTAAAAATGACAATGAAACGGTTTCTAAAAAAATCAGAAACGGACAAATCCAAAAAATTCCTTATCTTTTAGTTGTTGGTGATAAAGAAATCAAAGCTAAATCGGTGGCGGTAAGGAAAAGAGGGGAAAACAACATTGAAACGATAAAATTAGACAAATTTATTGAAAATATTAAAAAAGAAATTTTAAATAAAATTTAATTATTTTTTTCTATGTCTCAATTATCCGAGGCAACTAAAAATCTTTTATCACAATATCGGGCCGGTATGGAAGCCAATCAGCCGGCAGAAGGGGTATCCACTATCCATGTTGACGAAGTAGCTGCAAAAGTGGCTGCTTTTTATGAAAAAATAAGAGGCATTGTTGACTGGCGAGAAGAACATCTTTTGAAAAGAGGAGCCATTCAGAGAATGCTAAAGAGACGGTTTTTTGTAGGAATTGACCTTCTTAAAGAAGAATCTACCAGGGAAACCATTGCCGAACCCTTGGTTTTTGAATTGATTCGGGGGGGGCACTACCCTAATGATAAAATTCCTGAAACAAAAATAACCGAAGTCCAAAAGATAATTGACAAGCATATTTTTATCCTGAAAAACACGCCTCAAGCCGAAAGCGGACAAGAGGCCTTACGATTTTACAACTGGCTTTTATCAATCGCGTCCTGTGAAATTGAAGAAGCGCTAAGTTCCTCTTATAAAGAGAGGGCCCTGATTGCCTATATGCATGAATCGATGAAAGAACGCATTGTTCTAAACGAAGGCGCTATCAGCATTAGACCTTTAAAAGAAGATGAAAAGAATATTCAAATTTATATTGCCGTCCAAAGAGCTCTTTTTAAACTTGATGCGCCGGTAATAAGTTATCATCTTTTGAAATATCGCTGTCCTGGCTGGAAAAGCACTAATCAGGGAGAACGGCTGGAAATCGCAAAAAACATGCATTCCATTAAAAGAAAAATAGAAAGAGATTTGTCGCATCCTTTAGGTGATAAGTTTTATCAAGTTTGCGAAAAGTACGACACCCCCTATTTGCTTTTAAGCGACGTACTGTCTGAAGAAAGATTTGAAGAAATTTCCAAAAAAATATCAGAACCGGAGATTATGGAGGGTTTAATCAGGAATGCCTATACCAAAAGATTAAATACTCTTCGGGGCCGTCTTTATCGCGCTGCTTTTTATTCAACTCTTTCCGTTTTATTGACTAATACTTTTTCTGTCTTGGTTTTGGAAATACCGTTGGCAAATTTAATTTATGGATTTTTTAGCAGATCCCCTTTTCTTACGATATCGGTAGATATTTTAGGACCAACGCTTTTGATGTTTTTAATGGTAGCAACAATCAAACCGCCCTCAAAGAACAACTTAAACATCGTATTAATGGAGGCGATGAAAATTATTTATCAAAAAGAAAAAACTGATGTTTATGAGATAAGAAGTTCTCGCCAAAAAAGTGTTGCCATGAAATCAATTGTTGGTTTTATTTATCTTTTTGCAGCTTTAATCTCTTTTGGAACTATTTGCTGGATTTTTTCCCTGGCTAAATTTCCCATAACCTCGGCATTTGTCAATATTATGTTTGTCGCTCTAATTGTTTTTACGGGATTAGCCATCAAAAGGCGGGGCGAAGAGCTTACTGTCGAGGAAACGCCGCCGGGCCTGGCAGACTTTTTGTTTGATATTCTTTCCTTACCGATCGCCGGCACTGGCCAATGGCTATCCAACAAATGGAAAAAGTACAATATAATATCTGCATTCTTTAATGCCTTGATAGATTTGCCTTTTATGGTTTTTGTTGAATTTATAGAGCAGTGGAGATATTTCTTGAAAGAGAAAAAAGAAAAGATACACTAAGCTCTTGTAAAAAGGGTCGACTAATAACCAATAAAATCTAAATTAAAAAAAAATATGCAAAAAATAACAAAACTATTTTTCATTTTAGCAATGTCTTGTTTGATATTTGGGGTAGGCGCTGATATACGGGCGCAGGAAAACGAAGAAGCAACCCAAGAATTAGCTCTTGATGAAGAAGTTTCTTCGCAAGATTTGGGGATTAATGAACCTAAACTTCTGCCGGACAGCCCATTTTATTTTCTAAAGAATTGGGTGAGAAAAATCCAAAGCACCCTCACCTTCAATAAGGTAAAAAAAGCTGAATTAGAGAATAAATATGCAAACGAGAAATTAATTGAGCTTAAGAAATTAGTAGAAAAAAACGCGGATCCGGAAAAAATCAAGAAAGCAACGGAAAATTACCAGAACCAAATTGAAAAAATAAAAGAAAAAGTTGAGCAAATCAAAGAAAAAGCGGCTGATAATCAAGCGGTGGATAAGTTTTTAGACAAATTTGTCAACCAACAAATACTACAAGAAAAGATTCTTCAAAAGTTGGAGGAACAGGTTCCAACCGAAGCTCTTGAAAAAATAAAAGAGGCAAGGGAACAACATTTGGTGAAGTTTGGCGAAGTAATGACGAAATTAGAAGATCGAGCTGAAAAAATAAAAGAGAAAATAGAGAATGCACTAGAAGAAGGAGGCAGCCAATTTAAAAACTTTAAGAATTTAGAAATTCTTAAAAATATAGAAGAAAAAATTCCCGAACAGGCGAAAGAGGCAATCCAACAAGCTCAAGAAAATGCGTTAAATAGATTAAAAGAAAATTTGGAAAATATGTCTCTCAAAGACCAGGAAAAGTTTAAGGACTACATAGATAATGTTTCCGGCGACAAAGAAAAACAACTTCAGATATTAGAAAGCTTAAAAACTGAAATTTCTGAAATGCCAGCTATCCAGATGAAGCTAAACCAAGTACGGGAAAGGGTTATGGAAAAAGTCATGGAAAAAGCACAGGAGGGAGCTGTTATTAAAAATTGTCCTTTAACTGAAAAACCCTCTTCTAATTTCTGCCCCAATGGTAGAATTGTCCCCCAGAAAGATGAAAAAGGCTGTATTATCGAATTTAAATGTGTGATACCAGCAGAAACGCAAGTTACTCCCCCATCTACAGAATTCAACTGTATTGCTTTATGGGATCCGGTTTGCGGCAAAGACGGGAAAACTTATTCTAATAAATGTTTTGTAAAATTGGCTAATGTTGAAGTTGCTTACCAAGGAGAATGTAAAACCAAAGAATGCGAAAAAGACAACGACTGCCCGCAGGTAAAATGCGGCGCTAATACAACAAGCAATGCAAAGTGCTTAGAAACAACAAGTAAATGCGTTGATGGAAAATGCGTGATAACTTCCGCAACTGAAAAAACTGAGCAATAGAAGGATTATTAACATAAAACAGCCCCTTGAAGGGGCTGTTTTTGTAGGGTAAAATAACCCATATGAAATATCATCTAATCACTTTTGGCTGCCAGATGAATAAATCAGACAGTGAAAGAATCGCCGCTGCTTTGGAAAACAATGGTTATAAAGAGGCCTCAAAACTCAATGAGGCCGATTTAATTGTAATAAATATGTGTTCTGTCAGACAATCAGCGGTTGACCGGGTCCACGGACTGGCAGTAAAAATTAAAGAGCTAAAGAGTAAAAATAAAAAACTAAAAACCATCCTTACCGGCTGCATCCTTAAAAACGACAAAAAGTTTTTTTCCGGGGTTTTTGATTATATTTTAAGCGCAAAAGATTTGTCCAGTTGGCCCATATTAAAGAAAAAATCCGATTATTTTAAAATAGTCCCAAAATATGCCTCAAAATCAAGCGTTTTTGTGCCAATTACAAATGGCTGTGTCAATTTTTGCTCTTACTGTGTTGTTCCCTACGCCCGCGGCCCCTTAATTTGCAAAGACCATAAAGAGGTTTTAAAAAAAATTAAATGTCTAATTAAAAGGGGTTTTAAAGAAATTTGGTTATTAGGCCAAAATGTTAATGATTACCAATCCCCTAGCGACTTTTCTGTTAACTTCGCCAAACTTTTTAAAATGATTGAAAATATCAAAGGAAGTTTCAAAATTTTCTTTCTTTCTCCCAATCCTAAAAATTTCTCTCAAGAATTGATTGACGTTTTGTCTAAATCCAAAAAATTCGGCAGACGCCTTAACCTGCCCGTCCAATCCGGCGATAATGAAATACTTAAAAAAATGAACCGGCCTTATAGCGTAGAGCAGTATAAAAATCTGGTTAAAAAAATCAGAAAGAAAATCCCGGATATTGATTTATCAACCGATATTATTGTTGGTTTCCCGGGAGAAACAAAAAAGCAGTTTGACAATACGGTCAAATTATTCAAAGAGGTTGGTTTTAATATCGCCTATATCGCTAAATATTCTCCTCGTCCAGGAACAGCTGCTTTTAAGATGAAAGACAATGTTTCTTTAAAAGAAAAAAAGAGAAGAGAAAGAATTTTAATGGAGATTGTTAAAAAATCATGCCAAAAAAAATAGTTGTTATTCTAGGTCCAACTTCCTCCGGCAAAACCGATTTATCTATAAAACTCGCCCTTCGACTAAACTCAGGGCAAGCTAAAAAAAAGTTCGGCATAAATGGAGCTGAAATTGTTTCTGCTGATTCAAGGCAGGTTTATAAAGGTATGGATATCGGCACTGGCAAGATTACCAAAAAAGAAATGCAAGGAATCCCCCACTATCTTTTGGGTGTTGTTTCGCCAAAAAAAAGATTTGATGTCGCCCAATTTAAAGAATTGGCAAACAAAGCAATTGATAAAATTTTTAAAAAAAACAAGATACCATTTATTGTCGGCGGCACTGGTTTTTATATCCAGGCAATAGTTGACGGCATCTCGATACCAGAAGTTAAACCCGACTGGAAATTAAGGAAAAAATTGGAAAAAAAGACGCTTTCTGAACTATATAAAATGCTCCAAAAACTAGACCCTAGAAGGGCTATGGATATAGATAAAAACAACCCTAGACGCCTTATAAGGGCCTTAGAAATCGTTTTGAAGTCAAAAAGCCCTATTCCCCCGCTCCGGCCTAAAAACCCTAATTTTAAGGCATTGTTTTTAGGGGTAAAAAGAGACAAAAAAGAACTGAAAAAATTAATTGAAAAACGGCTTTTAAAAAGGCTGGAAGCCGGGATGATAGATGAGGTAAAAAAACTCCATAGGTCTGGTGTTTCCTGGAAACGTTTAGAGGAGTTTGGTTTGGAGTATCGTTTTGTCGCACAATATCTGCAGAACAAATTAAAATACGACGAAATGGTCAGCCGACTTCAAAAAGAAATTGAACATTATGCTAAAAGGCAAATGACGTGGTTTAAAAGAGATAAACGGATTAAGTGGGTTAAAAATTCTCAAGAAGTTGAAAAATTGGTTAGAGGATTTTTATTGACAAATAAGTAAAATATGCTACGATTTGAATATTAGGGTGTGTGCCCTATTCTGCTATTTAACAACACCAATTTGAAAGGACTCGTTATGAAAATGCCCAAACGGAAATTCACATCAGTATTGTTATCGGCGCTGGTAATTTTGCTTGCGATACTAGGCATCGTTATGGTTGTTTGGTCTTTTATGACCGCCATCGGTAAAAACGACAGCCTCGCCGTGATCCAGTTATTCGGCGGATTCGCCATGTTCGGATTGGCCTTGATGGTCCAAATTATCCGAGGCAAGGTGGTTTTTTATAAATCATATAAAGAGACCAGACTCAAACAACGGCATTATTTCAAAAACGAACATTAACAAGAAAGGAAAAACTCATGTCAGAGACAAAAGGAAAAAACCCAACTCTTGCTGAAAGATTGACACAAAGATTGACACAATTATCGGAGAAAAAAACACCTTCTATATTTAATCTTCCGACAGAAATTTCAATAGAATTTTGCACAATTTGTAAAACTCCGAGGCTTGACTCAGACCCAACGGGCGTCACCTGCGGCAAATCAGAGTGTCTTTCCCGTTTGGGAGCAGTTTACAATAGAGATTTTAATTCGGTAAAGCAAGAGCTTTTTTCAATAGCCAATGATCTCGGCTTAAGCCCAGAAGAATTGACCGGAGATGGGTTGATAACGCTTTGTAAAAATATCACAAAAGAAATCAAGCTTATTAAATCTACTGTGGAAGGACAATAAACAAATAAAAAACCCTGAAGCATAATGCTTTCGGGGTTTTCTTTTAATTTGTTTAACGTCGGATGTTAAGCAAGAAGTTTTTTTAGTAGATTTTGGACAATCTCTGGTTTTGCCCTACCTTGGGTTTGCGCCATTACTTTGCCCGCCAAGAATTGCAAAACGTTTTGCTTGCCTTTTTTGAAATCTTCTACTGCATCTTTATTTTCTTCAATAACTTTTCTTACTGCTTTTTCTATTTCATTTTTATCGCTCACCTGCCCTAATCCTTTATCGTCAATAATCTGCGACGGGTCTTTACCGGTTTGGAGCATTTCTACCAAAACCTCTTTTGCCGTTTTTGAGGTTATTTTCTCGTCATTAATCAAAATGATAAATTCAGCAAAATTCTCCGGAGTTATGGCACACTCTTTCTCGTTAAAATCTCTGTCAAGTAATCCCTGCAAATCAGTAATAATATAGTTTGTGGCTAATTTCATTGATGAAGCAAATTTTTCGCTTTTTGCTTCCAGCCCAATTTCGCTAATCACTTTTTCAAAATACTCGCCCAAATCTTTGTTATCAGTAAATATCTCAATTGATTTGGCATCTAATCCGTATTCTTCAAATAATCTTTTTCTTTTTTCTGCCGGCAGCTCTGGTATTTCCGCCCGGATTTTATCAATATATTCTTTCTCTAAAATTATTGGCGGCAAATCCGGCTCAGGAAAATATCTATAGTCATGCGCTTCTTCTTTTTCTCTTTGGGAAAAGGTTTCTCCTTTGCCATCTGACCAACCGCGGGTTTCTTGAATTACTTTTTGTTTATTCTTTAAAACTTCTGTCTGCCTCTTTATCTCATAGTTAACTGCTTTTTCTGCTGTTTTAAAAGAATTAAGGTTTTTAATTTCAACCTTCGTCCCAAGTTTTTTTCCATCGCCAATACTTATATTTACTTCCACTCTCATTTGACCCTTTTCCATATCAGCATCAGAAACACCTAAATAGCGCAGGATTAATTGAAACTCTTCGGCAAATCTTCTTACCTCAAGGCCAGAGTTCAAATCCGGCTCAGTAACCAATTCCATTAAAGGTATTCCGGCACGGTTAAAATCAACTAACGAATAATCCGCACCCTCGGGATGCAAAAGCCGGCCGGTATCTTCTTCTAAGTGCACTCTTCTTATTTTTACTTTCTTTATTTCTAATTTTGAAAAATCTTCAGAAACCGGAATTTCTAAATATCCTTCTCCGCAAAGAGGTTTATCGTATTGGGAAATTTGATAACCCTTGGGTAAATCAGGGTAGAAATAGTTTTTCCGGTCAAATTTTGACTCTTTGGGGATATTGCAATTTAAGGCCAGCCCAGTTTTTATTACTTTTTTTACTGCTTCTTCGTTGGCCACAGGAAGTGTTCCCGGGTGCCCCATACATGTTGGACAGATATTAAAATTCGGCCGTTTCTCTTCGGCGTCATTTTTGCAGGAACAAAACATTTTAGAGTTGGTTTTCAACTCAACATGAATTTCCAAACCAATTGTTGGTTTAAGCATGTAATAAAGCGAGGCGTTAGCCTCCAAAAGTAAATTTCGCAGGCGCGCTGGCATGGTTTCCGCAGAACAGCGCGCCGAGAACTTAGGGCGCGAAATCCCGCTGGGGATTTCGACGCGCGGTACTTTTTGTGGGTTAATGCCGAGCGTAATGTTAAGCGTTAGTTAATTTTAGCATCTTTCCTGCTAAAATACTGCTTTAATTCCCCTTCTTTCTTCTGTATCTGCTCAACGGTTCCCCTTCTGGCAAAATCATATTCTTGCATATCAACCAAAAGGTATTTGGATATTAAAGGATAAATTTTCTGAATTAACTTTATTTTATCGTGTTCTATTTTTCGATAATCAGGGTGACCCTGAGGAATAGTTCTTAATTCCGCTTCCCAGAAAAAAGACCTTAAGTTCTGATATTGGATAAACCTAAGTTTATGGGCCAAAGCGCAACAATATTGGGCAATATCCTGATCCTTATTTCTCACTTTTTCATACAGTTCTTCGGTTTTTTCGATGGCGGATTTAAATTCGTTTTCCAGTCCGATTTCCTTTAATTCTGGCGGCGTGTCAAAACCGTTATAAGGGGAAAATCTTTGCCTGTATTGAGTATGAATTCTATGTCGATGCAGATCTCTCCAGGCACCGATGTTCATTGTAATTTCAAAACGAAGATAAGCATTCTCAAAGGCGCGGGGGATTTTGTAATATCTTTGCTTTCTGTCTTTAAGAACCTCCTGAAGGATTTTTTCTTTGTCCTCGGCTGATAAACGACGAACCCTGCCCAAAACCCTACTAAACGGCTCTTGCGCCTCAAGATAAATAAGACCGGCAATTATTTTATTCTCAGCATCGCCATCATAATCCAATAGTTTAACATTGGTCTGGCTCGGGATTGTTTCTTTCGGCCAATTTACCTCTGTTAAAACTTTGTTAACCCGATCGCTTCTTTCTGAAATATATTTTCTGTAATCTTCGGAATCTTGGCTTTCAATCCTTCTTAAAAAAGCAGGCATAATTTTATTCAATTCATCTAGGGCCCGCTGCCCCATCCAACGGATTTCGCCAAGTTTATTATCCAAAGACCTGGTTATAGCATATTCAAATGCCTGACCGTTGCCAAAAAAAGAAACAGAACTCAAAGTAGAAACGGGCAGTAATTTTCTTGCCACATCAAAGGCTTTTGTTTTAAGAACTAATTCTTTTTCTCCGGGATATTTTTGTTTAAGGTGCTCAAAATATTTATTGTTAACCAAAGTATAATTATCAAAAAGATTATCCATTACTTCTCTGTATTCTTTCATTAACCCCATGCCCTCTAAGGTGGGATCGGCATAATACAGATATTGGCCATTTACTTTGGCAGAATAATCAACAAAACGAGTTGATTTTTCAATTGGGGCTATTCCCAACCTCATATCCTCTAAATGTTTAATGGCTAACTGCGATATTCCGGCATAAATAAGATGAGTGCCTGCCATCTGGGCGATAGAATCATCGCCAAATTGAGATAACCATTTGATATAGAACTCTCTGCCTTTAGGATTTGAAAAAACTACTTCAAGAGGATGTTGATGCAAAAAATCAATTAAAGCTCTGAGAGATTCGCCGTATTCGCTTTTTTCCTCCAAAAAGGGTTTTATAAACTCGTTTAGGAAGATTGCTCTTAAATCATCTTTAGCCCGGCTGGTTCTGGCGCAGAGGGCACCGATAACTTCCGGTGGTATAAAAGTAACTGCAAAAACAGATTGGTCTATGTTGGTGAAGAACGGCTCGATAGAATAACGTTCTTGGTCTGAAAGATTGGGTTTATCAAATAAAGGCGCGAACTTTTCTATTTCCATGTTGACTACGTAATGAGTTTCGGCAAAGATTGGAAAAAATCTTTAACCTTGGCCCTTCGTAGATATTTACCCGGTTAAATGCCCGTGGGCAATCCCGCCAAGGCGGGATTATTTAACTGGGTGAATTTTTAAATATTTTTTCGTTAATAATATTTTTGATTTCTTCATGAATCGCCTCAATAGATCTTTCTCCTTCAATAATAAACACATTTTCAATTTTCTCCGGCATTATTCTGTATGCCTCCCAAACCTTGGTTAGTTTTTCTTCTTTCTCAAAAAGAGTTTTAGCGGTTCCTCTTTTATCAATTCTTTCAACGCAAACCCGGGGCGCTACTTTTAGAATAAAAGATAAATCGGGCAGTAAGAAATTATCATTTAACTTAATCAACCAGTCTAAATCTACACCATCTGATGCTCCGAAACAAAAAGAGGAGAAAAAATATCTATCGGATATAACAAACTTCCCTTGTTCTAAAGCCGGGATAATAGTATTTTTTAAATGTTCCTCTCGGTCTTTCGCAAAAAGTTTCTGCAGTTCAGCCGGGTCTTCTTGGGTTTTTTCATCTAAAATCTGTCTTATTTTCCTTCCGGCTTCGGAATCTTTTGTTGGCTCTTTGGTAATTACTACTTGGTATCCTTGTTTTAATAAAAAATCTCTTAAAAGAGACGCTTGAGTTGACTGGCCGGAGCCGTCTAACCCCTCAAATGCAATAAATTTTCCCGGTAAGGTATTTTTAATCATGGTTTTGTTTTAAATCATACTATCATAACAGAAATAAAAAAAGAAGGGGTTTTAATCCTTCAATAATTAGATAATGTAAGATTTTGTAAAGCGCTTCGTTCTAAAGAAAAACTTGTTTTATTTAATTACCCAGAATAACTTTTTCTAATTCCTCTAAGTTGTGGACTATGAAGTCGGGATTTACAGTTTTTAACCTATTCTCTGCACTAAAACCCCAGGTAACTGCAGCAGTTATAACACCATTTTTTTCTCCGACTTCTATCTCATGATTAGAATCGCCAATAAAAATAGTTTCTTCTGGTTTGAAGTTGTGTTTTCTAATCAACTCCTCTATAGCTTCTGATTTATCGTGAACACCAACAATAACATCATCAAATATACCTTTAAGTTTAAAACTTTCAATTTCTGGCAAAATAGTTTCGGGGTCATCAGAACTTATAATCACTATCTTTCTTTTGGTTTGTTTGAGTTTCTTTATTAAATCTGTGATCCCTGGATATGATTTGGCTTTTGGGTTTTCCGCAATAGCTTTTTTATAAGCAACAACTTCCTGCTCTATGTTTAAATTCGGCAAATACTTGTTATAAAAACGCATATACGGCTGCTCCCAATTTTCTTTCAATTCTTCCAACGATATCTCTTTTATCCCAAAACTCTTAAATATTTTGTTTACTGCGCAAAAATGGTCTGAAACGCAGTCTTTTATAACGCCAGACCAGTCAAAAATAATGTTTTTTATCATATTTTACTGCTTTTAGTTTGATTTAATTGTCTTCATATTCAACTTCTTTAGGAAACATCAACTGAAAAGGATAACCGACATAGTTCCTCTTTATTTTCCCACACCCAATATTTTTCAGAAAGTTTATCATTTCGTCTGTTATTACCTTTGCGTCTGCATTTTCATTATTTCCTATATATTCAATCTCTACAAAATCTCCCAAATTTTTTACATTGTCTATCGAAATCTCATAATCTTTATATATCCATGTTTTCCTTAATTTATCAACCAAAACTACCTGTTTAAAATTTAAAACATCAAATATCTTTCTAATTTTATTAATATCTTCTATCTTCGTTTCGTATTCGTCACAATAAGAACTTTTACTATTTTCATCAAAATGCCAATTTTTATAGTTTATTGAATAATTACCGCCAGAATTTCTTAACCTCAGCCACTCTTTAAGTGGTCTAAATTCTAAAAAATTGCGATGGGCCGGAGAAAAATATTCGTCAATTTGGCGCTTTTCTGATTTATGGTGCGCGTTTTCCGCTAAAAAATCAATCAATGGTTTGCTGTTTTCTATATTAACTTGGATTTCTATTTCAATATTTTCCATATTTTGAGTTTATTTTGTTCCATATTACAACAAAAAAGGGATCTCCGCCATAGAGATCCCCTGAATTTATTTCCTCAGTCTTTCCCACCCCAATTTTTGCCAAATAATTTCGTTTTGTTTTGGCTTAAACGAAATACATAAAGGAATAACTTCTCCAAAATTTCGTTTTTGATTGGTGCAGGGAGTCGGTGTCCGAAGATCAAATCCTTCAAGCTCATTTGTTTCATGCTTCCAAAAAATTCCTCGGGCATCGAACCTAGCAACAGCCCAGGGTGTACCGATTCTTAGAGCACAGATTTGAATTAAACCGTTTGAATGGACTAAAACCCTTTCTCCAAATTTTACAGGACAATAACCGTAATATTCTTGGCTTTCATTAAATTCCTCTCGAGTTACAAACCGCCTAGGAATTCTCACTTGTACTTTATATCTACCCGCATCTGTTCTTTTGCGTATTTCTTCATACAATTCCAACCAGAGTTCCAGCGAGATATCCGTTTCTCCAACCCATTCATCTCGCGGAATATCCATCCGGAAAAGAGGATGAAAATTTATCCGCTTAACTCCTATTTTCTCAGCAAATCTAATCATTGATTCAATCAAGAACTCGCCGTCTCGACTCCTGCCCACATTTTCTCTGTGTACACAGCAAGTTACATCTACTTTGTATCCGAGACTGACGGCCTTTTTTATATTCTCCAAAGCCATTGAAAAAGAAGTTTCTCCTCTTAATGCGTCATTGATTGTATTAAAATGACTATCAATGCTAAATGTTATTTCATCAAGCATTTTAAACTCTACTCTCTCCAACAACTCTGGAGAAAACTGGCCGTTAGTATCAAGTCGGACATATTCATAACCCAAATCTTTTGCGCCCTTTATTACAGCTAATAATGGCTTATGGCCATTCGATGCACCGTACAATGTCGGCTCTCCGCCGATCAGTGATAATTTAATTGCGCCAAGTTCTTTAAGTTTTTCCAACAAAAGCAGAGCTGTATATTCAGGTATCTCGCCGTTTCTTCTAAGCCACGGCTTATAAAGACATTGGGTGCATGTGAGATTGCAATTGTCCGTGATATACAAAAATACTTGTTTAATTCTTTCCCTAAAATAATCTTCGAATTTTGGATCGACGGTGAATTCTTTTGGTTTGCTGGTCATGAGATACCTCCTTTCTTGTAAGAGTTTGAAGATTTCTGAGTAAGCCGAGATTCTGCTGGCTTTTCTCGTCCCGTTCCGGAATTTCAAGAATTTTAGGAATGTCTGAAAATCTTGGTTCTCCCACAATAGCATGAAAACATTCTAATCCCAGGTATCCTTCCCCAATCGAAGCATGCCTATCAATGTAAGAACCTAAATCTTCTTTTGAATCATTAAGATGAAACGCCGCCACGTTTTTCATTCCGATGATTTTGTCTAATTGCTCCATCGTCTTTTCATATCCTTTATATGAACTTACATCATACCCTGCTGCAAAAACATGGCAGGTATCAAAACAGACACCAAATCGTTCCGGCTGTTTGACAAGCCCCATTATTTCCGCCAATTGTTCAAAAGAGCTTCCAATCTCGGTACCTTGACCAGACATAGTTTCCAAAAGTATTTTCGTAAGTGTATTACTTGTGCTGGCTAACGCCATATTCAAAACATTGACAGATCTTTTAATTCCTGTCTTTACGCCTGCGCCGCGATGGCTACCTGGATGCGCTACTATAAAAGAAACTCCCATTTTTCTAGCTCGATCCAATTCAGCAATCAAGCGATTCCCTGCTTTTATATAAAGATCACTGTCTGACGACGCCAAATTAACCAAATACGGCAGGTGGGCCACTACCTCCTTAACCTTGCTTTTTCTCCAAGCATTTTTGAATTCAAAAATTTCTTTTTCAGACAAGATAGGAACATCCCATCTTCTTGAAAGAGTAAGGTATATCTGAATGCATTCGCATCCCCATTTGTCAGCGCATTCAAAACCTTTCGGTAATCCACCTATAGTTGGTACATTAGAACCCAGCATGATATTTTTCTCCTAAAAGATTTTCTACTTCTTTCCACATATTATTAAAAACTTCACCCACTGAAACACTCGCATCTATTACTTTAATCCTTTTCGGGAATCTTTTTGCTTGTTCTAAATATCCAATTCTCACCCTTTCGTGAAACACAATGGATTCTTTTTCAATCCGATGCTTTTCTCTTGATGCTATGCGAGCCAGCGCTATACGCGGATCAATATCTAAAAGAATAGTAATCGCAGGATTGATACCGTCTGCTACTACCTGACTTAATTTATCAACAAAATCAACTGATAATCCCCTAGCAAAAACTTGGAAAGCATAAAAAGCATCGTTGTATCGTTCGCCAATAACAACCTTACCTCCTAAAAGAGCTGGCTTGATTACCTCTACCACATTTTGATGGCGCGCGGCTGCGATAAGTAACGCTTCTGTCAATATCGCAACGTTATTATTTTCTTCTAAGTTGATTCTGCGCAATTTCTGTCCGATAGCCGTACCTTTTTGATCAACTGAAATAACTGTTTTATAACCCAGTTCTTCCAGTTTCTTCTTTAATAAATTCGTTAAAGTGGTTTTGCCGCAACCATGTCCACCCTCAATTGTAACAAACAAACCAGGATAATCTCTATTCATTTCAATCTCTCCTTCAGGATATTAATTTTTCAAAAGTGAAAACCGCTTTCACTTGCTGTTTTCAGATTACGGCTTTAACAATTTATATCAAGAGTCCCGCAGAAGCGGTGAACCTGACAACTCAATTTTTCTTGCTTGATAAAATACTATAGCACAACGAAAATAAAAGAAGAAGAGGTCTAATCTCTTCTTCTTTCCAAATCTTATTTTGTATATTATTTAAGACCTTCTTTTTGATTTTGGTCTTCTCCGTACTGGTATTTATCATCCACGATATCTTTTTCTCTCCACTCTTCAACCCAATCCTTAACATAAAAAATTCTCATATTATTTTCTTCTTTTTCGGAACAAACCACTCTTTCAATTCCGGCATTAATAATCATTCTTTTGCAAAAATAGCAAGGATAAGTTGACACCCTATTACCCTCTCTGTCTTTGCTGTGTAAATAAAGCGCTCCTCCGTACAAACTTACCCCCGCCCTAGCGGCGTTAATAATAGCATTCTGTTCGGCATGCACACTTCTGCATAATTCATATCTCTCACCGTGGGGAATTTTTAACTTATCTCTCAGACAATTTCCTCTTTCTAAACAATCTTTGGTTTTCCTCGGAGCGCCTATATAACCAGTAGCGATAATTTGATCGTCTCTAACAATTATTGCCCCATTTTTTGCTCTAAAACAGGTGCTTCGCTCGCCAATTTCTTTGGCGATATTAAGATAATATTGATCTTTTGACGGACGTTTAGTATCTGCCATAATTTTGTTTTTATTCTGTAATTTCAATTCCCATATTTTTTGCTGTGCCGGCGATTATTTTCATCGCCTGTTCAATATCAGTAGTGTTCAAATCTTCTATTTTCTTTTGGGCAATTTCTTTTAATTGGGCTTTGGTAATTTTAGCCACTTTTATTTTATTGGGCTCGCCAGAACCTTTTTCAATTCCGGCTGCTTTTCTTAGTAATTCTGAAGCGGGCGGTTTTTTAAGTTTAAAAGTATAGGTTCTATCATTATAAATTGTAATCTCTACCGGTACAATAAAACCGGCCTGGTCTTTTGTTGCTTCGTTAAATTTCTGGCAGAATTCAGAAATATTCAAACCGTGCTGAGCCAAAGCCGGACCCACCGGAGGCGCTGGATTGGCTTTTGTTGCCTGTATCTGAAGTTTAACAATTGCTTTTATTTGTTTTGCCATAGTTTTATATTTTAATCTTTTATATCCTAATTTAAACTTTTTTAATTTGCAAAGAGTCAAGTTCAACCGGAGTATCCCGACCAAACATATTAACTAATACTTTGACCTTACCCTTTTCCAAATCAATCTCTGAAACCTTTCCGTCAAAACTCTTAAATGGACCATCATTAATTTTAACCAAATCGCCGATTTTAAAATCAATTTTGAAATCAGGCTCCTTAACTTCCATTTTTTTCATTAAATAATCTACTTCTTCCTTAGAAACAGGCAAGGGAGTTGTGCCGGCCCCGATAAAACCTGTAACGCGGGGAGTGTTTCTCACCACATACCATGACGCATCGGTTACTATCATTTCAACCAACACATAGCCCGGATATATTTTTTCTTCAATTACTTTGCGCTTGCTGTTCTTTATTTTAATCTTCTTTTCTTTCGGGACAATAACATTAAAAATCTTATCTTCCATACCTAAACTCTCAATCCTTTGTTTTAGGTTTTTAGCAACCGCATCTTCGTAACCGGAATAAGTGTGGATTACATACCAGTTTCTGCTTTGTTCAATGATTTGCTTTGGCATAATGTATAAAGGTTAGGAAGCGCGGTATAAAATAAACTTTTGGATTAAATTCATAAAAATATAGTCTAGACCGCCCAAAAAGGCAGCTACTATAAAAGTTACCAGGATTACAATTAATGTATATCTCAAAAGCTCTTGGCGGTTTAGCCAGTTAACTTTTTTGAGTTCTAAATATACTCCTTTTAAAAAGCTTTTTATTCTGCTTACAATATTTGAGAGTTTAATCATATTAAAATAATCCTAATGGTATTTAAGTAAAAAATCAAATCTCTTGGTTTTTAAAACGGCCGCGGGGGCCATCTACCCTTAAATTACCCTGCCAAGAACTAAATGTCAAGGTTTTTCACTGCTTTTGCATGGGTCTGAATAAACTTTTTCCTTGGTCCTACTTCCTCACCCATCAAAGTATCAAAAATCTTATCCGCCTCCCTGACATCATCAATTGTCACTTTTAATAATACCCTGTTTTGAGGATCCATTGTTGTTTCCCATAGTTGTTCGGCATTCATTTCTCCGAGACCTTTGTAGCGTTGAATAGAAACGCCTTGAGCCCTATTCAACGATTTTAAAACCTGCGCTTTTTGATCCTCTGTAAGGGCATATTTTATCTCTTTACCTGCCTGAATTTTATACAAAGGAGGTTGGGCGATATAGATATACCCCATTTCAATTAATGGTTTAAAATGACGGTAAAAAAAAGTCAGAAGCAGGGTCCTTATGTGTGCGCCATCGACGTCACTATCAGTCATAATCACGATACGATGATATCTTAACTTTTCTATACTAAAATCTTCGCCGATTGCAGTTCCTAAAGCAATAATCAAAGCCCTTATTTCTTTATTATCTAACATTTTGTCTAAACGAGCTCTCTCCACGTTTAAAATCTTACCCCTTAATGGCAGAATCGCCTGAAAGTGCCTGTCTCTTGCTTGACGGCTCGAACCTCCGGCACTTTCTCCCTCCACTATATACAACTCTGATTCTTCTGGTTTGCGTGAAAGACAGTCTGCAAGTTTGCCGGGCAAAGCTAGCCCCTCTAAAATTCCTTTTCTCAAAACTATCTGGCGGGCGCTTTTTGCAGCTTCCCTGGCCTTAGCAGCCAAAAGACAATTCTCAACAATTCCCTTGGCATCTGAAGGATACCTTTCTAAATAATCGCTTAGGGCTTCTGCTACTGCTGATTCTACGGCGTTTTTCGCTTCGGGGTTTCCTAATTTTGCTTTTGTCTGACCTTCAAACTGAGGATTTCTTACTTTTACCAACACAACTGAAGTTAAACCCTCTCTCACATCGTCGCCGGAAAGATTACCATCTTTTTCTTTGATAAAACCCTCCCGCCTCGCGTAATCATTTAAAGATCTCGTTAGGGCGGCCCTAAAACCGGTAAGATGGGTGCCACCTTCCGGAGTATAAATATTATTGGCAAAACTTTCCTCAATACATTCCATTTCTTGGGTGTATTGGAAAGCTACTTCAACCGCAATATCGTTTTTTGTCGTTGAAACGTTAAAAACATTCGGATTGCGGGGCGTGTTGTCACCGACTAGATATTTAACATAAGAAGCCACGCCTCCTTCAAAGTAAAAAGAATAGCTTAATTTATCCTTCCCCCTTGCATCTATAAGAGTTACCCTTACTCCCCTTGTCAAATAGGCCTGCTGTCGTAAGTGGTTTAAGATTTTTTTTGAATCATATTTTATTTCTTTAAAAATCTCTGAGTCAGCCTGAAAGGTGATAAAGGTTCCTGTTTCTTTGCAACTTCCCATTTTTTTAACAGGGGTTTTCACATTTCCTTTGGCGTATTCTTGCATATATAATCCCCCATCCCTACAAACTTCGGCCTTCATATAAACAGACAGGGCACAAACAACAGAAACTCCAACACCGTGCAAACCGCCAGATACCTGGTAGGCCTTACCGCCAAATTTGCCTCCGGCATGCAAAATGGTCATCACTGTTTCTAAAGCAGATTTTTTAGTTTGAGGATGTTTTTCAACCGGTATCCCTCTTCCGTCATCAGTAACTTTTACTACATCATTCGGCAATAAAGAAACCTCGATGTTTTTACAATAGCCAGCCATTGCTTCATCAATCGCGTTATCTAAACACTCCCAAATTAAATGATGCAAACCATCAGGCCCGGTTGAACCGATATACATTGCCGGTCTTTTCCTCACCGCTTCCAAACCCTTTAAAACATAAATATCCTTGGCTGTGTATTCGCCTTCTTTTCTGTCTTTTTCAACTTTTTTAGTTTTTTCTACTTCTTTTTTCGCTGTCATATTATTTATTTTTATTTATAAGATTAACAACGCACTTCCCATTCTGGGTTTTTCTCTAATGCTTTTACTATTTTTTGATGTAATTTGTTAATTTCGTTTGATTTCAGGGTTCTGTCTTCTGCTTGATAGATTATATGAAAAGCCAAATTCTTTTTTCCATCCGGCAAATTTTCGCCTTCGTACATATCAAAAAGATCAATATCTATTACTAATTTCCCGCCTGCCTGTTCCATAATGTTTAAAACATCATCAACCTTAACGTTTTGAGGCACCAAAATAGCTAAATCCCGAATGGCTGAAGGATATTGGGAAATGGGTCTGTATTCTTGCTCTTCTGAAGCCAGCTTGGATAATTTTTCAAAATCCAGATCAAAAACAAAAACATTTTCCGGTACTTCTAATTTTTTGCGGATTGTCTGGGTAATTTCGCCCAAAAAGCCGATCTCCTCTTGGCTTGATTTTATCTCAGCACATTTTTTACGATTCCAAATTGTGTTTTTAGTATCCTCTGGTGTTGCTTTAAACTCGTCATACCAAACATCGGCAACTCCTAATTTGTTTAATAGGGTCTCAACCACTCCCTTTACCTCATAAAACCCTTCATTCTTTTTATTTTGGATAGTAGAAACCAACCCTGACAGCATTCTTTTTTCTGCTAATCCTTTTTTAATAAATATCTTCCCCAATTCAAAAATACTGATTTCTTTAAAATTGAGGTCTTGATTCTTTTGGACATTTTTCAACAAGTTGGGAATTAAAGTGGCTCTTAAATATTTCTGTTCTATATTAGCCGGGTTTTTTATTTCAATCAGTTCTTGGGGATTATAGCCAAAAGATTCGGCCTCTTTGTCGCCAAAAAATGAATAGTTGTAAACTTCGTTGAAACCGGCTTCTTTTAGAGCATCTTTAGCTTTATTCTCCCAAAAGAGATTAATATTTCTTTTCGGCGGAATTAAGCTGGAAACCGGAAAAAAGGGCTTAATGGCCTCATAACCATAAACTCTGCCCACTTCTTCTACCAAATCTTCTCCCAAATTAATATCAGCCCTAAAGGTGGGAATTTCTACTATTAAATCGCTTTTTATTTGTTTTACTTTGAACTCTAAGGATTCTAAAATATCGGTTATTCTTTTAACGGGGATCTCCCTTCCCAGCAAACTTGAGAAATAGCCTATATTTATTTTAATCTTTCTGGATTTTATTTTTTTAGGATAAATATCAACTACTTGTCTAATCTTTCCCCCGCCCAGCTTATTAAGAAGGAAATAAGCTCTTTCTAAAGCGGGCTTTGTTAAATTAGGATCTACTCCCTGGGAATAAATATCCGAGGCCTGTGTTTTCTGGTTAAGTTTTTTGGCGGTAATATAAATACTCCTTCTATCAAAATTAGCAGCCTGTAATATAATGCTCTTTGTTTCGTTAGTTACTTCGCTAACCTTCCCGCCCATAATTCCGGCCAAATCAATTAATCTTTCCTGGTCTTCAATGATAATGGCACCGTCATCCAGTTTATGGGTTTTTTCGTCCAAAGTTATTACTCTCTCGCCCGCCCTGGCCATTCTAACCACCATTTTCTTACCGAAGATTTTATCATAATCAAAAGCGTGCAATGGCTGACCAGTTTCCAGCATTATCCAGTTAGTTAAATCAACAATGTTGTTAATTGACCTAATTCCAACTGCTTCTAAATTGTTCTTTAACCAATCCGGTGATTTTTTTATCTTAATCCCCTCAATCAAAATAGCTGTATAGCGGGGAATAATAGATGATGATCTGACTTCAATTTTAACAGGTTCTAATCCCCCTTTTTCAACAAGAAGCTTTTCTTGCTCAAGTTTCTTTGGCTTTTTATTCAAAAGCGCGCCAACTTCCCTGGCCAATCCCTGATAAGAAAAACAATCCTGCGACCTATTCGGTAAAATATCAATATCTAAGATAAAATCATTTCCCTTTTTAACCACGCTTTCCACTTCAAAACTATGCATAGTCAAAATATCAGCCAGTTTTTCTGGTTTTGGTAATTTTTCTTTAAAAAATGATTGTAACCAGTTATAACTAAATTTCATATTAGAACTGTTCTAGAAATCTTAAATCGCCGGAATAAAATAACCTGATATCGTTTATTTTATACTTCATCATTGCCAACCTATCTAACCCGATGCCAAAAGCAAAGCCCTGCCACTCTTTAGAATTTATCGCGCAGGCATTATACACATTAGGATGAACCATGCCAGCGCCCATTATTTCCAGCCAGCCGGTTTTCTTACAAACGCTGCATCCTAATCCCCCACAAGTTAAACAACTCATATCAACCTCAAATCCCGGCTCAACAAAAGGAAAATATGAAGGCCTTAAGCGCACTTTCACTTCTTTGCCAAAAAACCTGGAAAAGAATTCTTGGATAATCGCTATGAAATTAGCAACGCTTATTGTTTTTCCCACCATTAGACCTTCCAAATGGTAAAATTGAACATCATGAGAAGCGTCAGTGGCCTCGTACCTAAAAACTCGGCCAGGCGCAATAATTCTTAGAGGTGGGTTATTTTTCTCCATATAGTGAATCTGTACAGGACTGGTGTGAGTTCTTAAAAGCATTTTTCCGTCTTTCAACCAAAAAGTATCCCATAAATCACGCGCCGGATGATCGGGCGGAACATTAAGGGCATCAAAGTTGTAAAACTCATTTTCAATTTCCGGACCCTCAACAACGGTAAAACCCATTTCTTGAAAAATCTCTATCGCTTTTCTAATGGTTACTGTTAAAGGGTGTAAGTGCCCTAAGGATAATTTCTTGCCCGGTGCTGTAACATCCAACCATTCCTTGCCTGGAACTACTTTGGTAAAAATAGCTTTTTTTCCTTCTATTGATTTCTCAATAAATCTTTTGAGATTGTTTAAATCTTTCCCGAATTTAGCCCTTACTTCTTTTGACATATCTTTTATCAAATTAAAGGCCTGTGTTATTTCACCTTTTTTGCCAAAATAGGAACGAAAAACCCCGTCCAAATCCTTTAGATTTTTGGCGGATTTTAAGCTTTTTTGAGCCTCAATTTTCAGCTTTTTCAGGTCAATTTTAAGCATATCAATATTCTCTAATTTTACCTTAAAAATCAGTCAAAAACAAGCCCTTCACCTTTGATTAAAGGTGAAGGGCAAGGGGTAAACTATTGTGGACAACAGTTTATCCTGAACCGTGCCAGTTGTTTTTAATTAAAGTATATGGTAATATTATATAAGAGACGATATTAATAATTAATTTTTTGACATGGCTCAAGGTTAATACCAAGACCAAGTCAATATATTAAAATTATGCCAAGAAAAGCAAACGCGGCTTTTATGAAGCCGCTAAAACTCACTGCTGATTTGGAAGCAGTGGTAGGAAATGGTCCTATGCCCCGATCCCAAGTTGTAAAAAAACTCTGGGCTTATATCAAAAAGAATGACTTGCAGGACAGCAAAAACAGAAGGAACATTAACGCTGATGCTAAATTAAAAATAGTTTTCGGCGGAAAAGGTACAGTGGATATGTTTGAAATGACAAAGCTGGTTTCAAAGCATCTGTCCTAGTTAAGCTATATACGAAACAAAAAACACGATTAAACTCGTGTTTTTTGTTTTCAGCGCGGGTAGTGAACAATGCCAGAACTGCCATAAAGTGTAATCAGGAACATATTTACATACCAGACCTAAAACCCAATACCATTATTTTACCTTAACCAAAGGAATTGCTAACTTGTGTTTACTAATATAAAAATTGAGCGTCCTCATAAATCCTATGGTATATTTTTCTGGAATTTTTCCCATTTCTTCTGCTATATCATTAAGACTCATAGGAATTATTTTTTTAACCTCATCTTCGGCGATAACTATTTGTTTTATATCCTTGTCTGTTAATTTAACTTCGTAAAGCCCAAAATAGTGGTCAATCTTTAATTTTCTATTGGGCACTATTTCATCTCCATAGAAGACACCAACTCTTTTAAGCTCTTTAACAATTCCCAATTCTTCTTTTGATTCTCTCATCGCGGCTTCATTATAAGACTCTCCCTGCTTAATATGGCCGCCAACTGAATGGTCAAGCAAATCATCTTTTTTTCTAAGTTGAACTAATAATTGATTGTCTGGATTAAATACAAAAATTGCTGCAACTCGGTGGATATATCCATTCTCGTGTGCTTCGGCCTTATTGGTTGTTCCTATAATTTTGTCATTTATATCAACTTTATCTATTAGTTCCATAAATTTAATTAATTTTAATTAATCAAGCATGTCAAAAAACCACCCCAATTAAAAGGTGGTTTCTGAAAATGCGCGGGCAGTGGGACGCAGTTCGAACTTGGTTTTAGGAGAATTTCCCCGTGGTAGAACCGATCATTGTTTTGAAATAAAAATTCCTTCATATTTTACCTAGTGAAAAATTTTACTCGCAGCTTTTTCCGGCGGTATATCCGGTGCTCCAACACATTTGTAAATTGAAGCCACCAGTTTTGCCATCAACATCAATAATCTCACCTGCAAAAAATAAGTTATCGATTATTTTAGATTTCATCGTGTTGTGGTCTATCTCTTTTAAAGATACTCCTCCTCTTGTAACTATGGCTTGGTCAAAACCCAAAATATCTTCTGCTGTAACTTCAATATTTTTTAAAATTTTTACTATTGTTGCCCTTTTAATTTTCGAAATATTATTGGCTATTTCAGTTTTATCTATGGTCGCAATATCTAATAGAACTTCTGCCAATCTTTCGGGCACAAAAATCGATAATATATTTTTAGCTGTTTTGTTTGGATATTTCCTTAAAATATCTTCAAGCTCCTTTAAAAGCTCTTCTTGATCCAGTAAAGGAAAAAGATCGATACATATCTTTATTTCTCCCTTTTCTAATAAATCTCCCACTTTACCACTGATATTTAAAACAGCAGGCCCACTCATACCAAAATGAGTGAACAAAATTTCTCCTTCTTCTTGAAGCTGTTTTTTCCTATTTTGAAACACGGTTATCTTAATATCTTTTAAACTTATTCCCTGTAAATTCTTGACCCATCCCTCTTTTATTATTATCGGAGACAAAGCAGGTCTTGGTTTCACAATGGTGTGTCCCATTTTTTCAGCTAATTTATAGCCGAAACCATCGGAACCAATCAAAGGATAAGACTTTCCTCCGGTGCAAAGGACATACTTTTTTGCCTTGATTTCTTTGTCCTTCAAAATTATCTTGATTATTTTTTTATCTTTACAACTAACACCCACAACTTCGGAAGCGAAAAACATTTTTATTTTTTTATCTGACAAATAGTCGGTTAACGCTTCCAAAACTTCTTCTGCATCGTCGCTTCTTGGGAAAACTCTTTTGTCTTTTTCGGTTTTAGTTTTTACCTCTAATCCCTCAAAAAAATCAATCACTTCCTTCGGTCCAAAAACAGAGAAAGCGTGGAAAAGGAACCCTCCATTATTATAATTTTTTACCAATTCCTTTAAATTAAATTCTGAATTGGTTAAGTTACATCTTCCGTTCCCCGTTAAGAGTAATTTTTTACCAAGCGCAGAATTTTTTTCTATTAAAACAACACTCAATCCTTGACGCGCTGCTGCACAAGCTGCCATTATTCCAGCAGGACCAGCCCCGATAACAGCAACATCAAAGTCGTATTTTTTAGTATCTTTTTTTTGCATAGCCAAAACGACCCGATGACCCGCCTGCGCGGGCAGGTCTATTTCTATGTGAAGAATAATTACTTCTACTAGGATTATTAAAATTATTAGACGGCTGATTTAAATTAGGAGGAAAATCGGGTAATTTTGAAATAGGTAAATAAAGCCTTGTTAATCTTTCGATTTCCCTGACCTTAGATCCCTGGTCTGGCAAACAAAAAGAAATAGCTTTTCCTGCCATGCCGGCTCTACCGGTTCTTCCAATACGATGGACATAATCTTCTGGATTTTCAGGAAGATCAAAGTTGATAACCAATTCAATACCCTTTACGTCTATACCGCGCGAAGCGATGTCGGTTGCCACAAGCACCCTATATTTTCCGAGTTTGAATCCCTCCAGCGCTTCTTTCCTCTGGCCCAGTGATCTATTTGAATGTATTTCTGCCGCGGAAATTCCGATATTGCGCAACGTATTACAAATTTTTCTGGCATTATGTTTAATTCTTAAAAAGATTAAAACGCTTCCTTTGTATTCTTGAAGCAATTTTCCTAATAATGGAAATTTTTGGTCTTTTTTGACAACAAATAATTCGTGCTCAACATTTTCAGCAGTAGTTCCAGTCCTATCTATTTCTACTCTGACAGGAAGCTTCATATGGTTACTAGCAATTTTTACAATGCCGTCTGGCATTGTTGCTGAAAACAGCATCGTTTGTCTGTTTTTGGGAACCACTTGCAGTATTTTGTTTATCTGCGGAGCAAAACCCATATCAAACATTCTGTCGGCTTCATCTAAAACTAAAATTGTAACATCACGCAAGTTTAAAGTTCTTTGTTGGATATGATCATTAATTCTTCCCGGAGTGCCGATAATAACATGGGGATTATAAGAAATTTCTCTTATTTGCGCCCGCATGGGAGATCCGCCGATTAACACTGCTGTTTTTATACCAAAATCTCTGCCTATTTTTTGTATAGATTCATTTATCTGCAAAGCTAGCTCGCGAGTTGGCAATATAATTAATCCTTTTCTTTTTCCGTCTTTTAAAATCTGCTGAACCAAGGGAATACCAAAAGCTAAAGTTTTGCCCGTTCCTGTTTGAGCTATACCAATAATATCCTTGCCTTCGACGGCTACAGGAATCGCTTTATGCTGTATCGAGGTTGGAGTGTTAAAACCTAATCTTGAAATTACATCCAGAAGTTTTGGAGCTATGCCAAGACCGCCAAAAGTCATTTCTGTCTCATTTGATAAATGTTTGTTTACTTGCTTCTGTATCATAAAAAAATATGTAGCCAACTTTTATTCCAAAGGCCACATATTAACTATACATCATAATAGTAGAAATGTCAAACAAAACACCCTCTTAATTTCTGTTATAACGCTCCTAAATCCAGTGCGAAATCCACTCTTATCTTCTCTACAAAATCTTGAGCATGACTTACCAATATTATAGCACCGTCGAAATTATTTATTGCTTTTGCAATTACTGGGATATGACGGAAATTAATGTGATTTGTGGGTTCATCTAAAATAAGTAATCCCGGTTTTTCTAATGCTATTGTGGCAAAAGCAACTAGCCCTTTTTGGCCTTCGGAAAGCGATCCAATTTTAGCTTTTAATATCTCTGCATCTAAAAGAAACCCGGCTGCGTGAGCTCGAAGCCCCTGTTCTGTTCCCGCACCGTCTATTGCTTTTGAAAACGTTTGATATATAGTTGCGTTAAAATCCAATGTTGAAAAATCTTGCCTATAATATCCGATTTTGACTCCTGCTTTAATATGCTCACCTTTTGCGTGGCCAGAGGCCAGTTTTTCTAAGAGTGTAGTTTTACCAATTCCGTTTGGCCCAGTTAAAAGTAACCTTTCTCTTTTATTCAAGGTTACATTTACTTTTTTATTTATAAATTTATGATTTTTTGCAATTGCGACGGAATCCAATTGTAAAATTACTCCTCCAATATCTTTTTGAGCCGGAATTATAAAGTTTTTTATTGTTTTATCTTCTCTCCTTAATTTTACGACCTCGCTTTCTAACTCCTCAATCTTTTTTTTCATTTTTGAAGAAACATCTCTAAGATGTCCTCCTTTTTGAGCAAAAAAGTTAGCCTGTTCTTTTCTATGAGAAATATCTTTTTCTAGTCGAGCATTTTTCATGCGTTCCCTTTCTAAACGGAGCTTAATTTCTTCGACAACGGTAAAATAGTCCCCCGTATATTGCTCAACTTTTTTTGAAAATATATCTAAATATAATACGCCCTGCGTAAAAATATTTAAAAAATCTGCATCGTGGGAAATTACAATACAGGTTTTGGGATAATCAATAATAAATTTCGTTAAGTACTCAATGCCCGCTTTATCTAAATTATTTGTAGGCTCATCTAATAAAAGCAGATCCGGATCCTGTATCAAAGCAGACGCCAAAAGAACCTTTGCCTGCTGACCGCCTGAAAGGTTTTTAATCAATCTGTCATGCGGAATAACAAGATTTACTATTTCTAAAACATCGTCAATTTTTCTATCAATATCATATATTTTTCCTGAAAAACAATTTTCAAAAAATTCTTTTACAGTTAACTTCAAATCTTCACGAGGAATTACTTGCTTAGCTGTAGCTATTGTTAAATCTTTATTTGTATTAACCGCGCCCGAATCGGGTTTTGATTCGCCAGTTATTAATTGGAAGATTGTGCTTTTTCCTGCGCCATTCTGCCCCATTAATGTAATTTTTGAACCCCTGCGTATAGAAAAATTAGCCTCATTTAAAATTGGCTTGTTTATTCCCCACTCAAAAGAAACATTATTAAATTTTACTATTATTTCATCACCCGACATAATGAATATCTTACTCTATTCTCAGACAAATATCCATCCCACTAAAAAAACCACCCCGATTAAAAGGTGGCTTCCGGGAAAATGCGCGGCATCGTGTACAACGTTAGAACCAGAATACAGAAAAATCAGGAATTTATTTATATCCCGAACTTAAATCTACAAACCGATTAGTTAAAATTTATTTACAAAACGTTACCCTTAAATCACGCCCGAGCGCCCCTGCTATTTTTTCGAGAATATCTATTGAAAAATTCTGCTGACCCGATTCCATTCTTGCTATATTACTTTGTTTGGTCCCTATCTTTTTTGCTAATTGCGCTTGAGAGATTTTTTTCTTTTTTCTTAATTTCAAAATCTGATAAGCAATTTCTAATTGTTTACCGTATTCGTCATAGTATTTTTTGAACTCAGGATTCTTCAGCTGTCTTTTCAAATAAACCTTGAAGTCTTGTGCTTTTTGTATTTTTTTATTATCCATAATTATAAGTGAGGAAGAAATGAAAATAAATTTTCATTTCGATCGAACGAGTAATTATATAAACTAGTTTCTATAGATTTTAGGGTTACTTAATACGTCTTTATAATTTTGTTCTGCTTTTTTAATTTCAACCAACGGCGTTTTAGCTGTTTTCTTTAAAAATGCGTGAAGCAAAATTATATTTTTCCCGACGAAAGTAAAATAAAATATTCTGTGTTTTTTTGAAGAAAAATCGACTCTCAATTCTCGAATTTTACCCTTAATATGTTTTGAATATGGTTCGTCTAAAACTCCTTTGTTTGTTCTCAAAAATTCTATATATTTAAAAACCTTAGCTTTCTCTTTAATCTCTAAATTATCAATATATTCTAAAACAGGGCTTTTATCGTTCTTCGATTCTTTATAAAATTTTACTTCATACTCTGTATTATTATATATCATATACGATATATGTATGTCAATACCCTCGCACTAAAACTGACCTTTTATTTTATCATATCACTAAATCAAAAATCCGAGAATTACCTCGGGAATTTTGCGCGGGCAGTGAGACGCAGTTCGAACTTGGTTTTGGGTGAATTTCCCCGTAGAACCGGTAATTGTTTTGAAATAAAAAAGAACCCTGCTCACATTAATACAACACAGGACTCTTTTTTTATATTTTAACTTTAAGTTTATTTTATTATTGTTGCGGTTGGTCTTTTTTCCCGAAAGATTCAAATGCCCTTAAAATCTCAAGGGGCACGGCGAATACTATTGTGTTTGATTGGTCAGAACTTATATCATTAATAGACTGAAGAGTCCTTAAGTGCAGTGCTCCTTTTGATTCGGCAAGTACTTTTGCTGCTTTTGACATGTTGTCAGCAGCAATAACTTCTCCTTCTGCCTTTATAATCATGGCTCTTTTTTCTCTTTCGGCTTCAGCTTGTTTTCCTATAACTCTTTTCATCTCTTCTGGCAAAACAATGTCTTTTAATTCAACATTCGAAACCTTAATCCCCCAAGGGTCAGTGGCGTCATCTATAATTTTTCTTATGTTTTCTGAAACTCTGTCTCTTTGAGAAAGCAAATCATCTAAATCAACTTGGCCCACGGCGTTTCTCATTGTTGTCTGAGCTAATTGGGAAATAGCATAGTAAAAGTTTTCCACTTCCAGAACCGCTTTGTCGGCATCCTGGACTTTATAATAAATAACCGCATTTACGCCAACAGAAATATTGTCTTTTGTAATCGCTTCCTGATTTGGGACGTCCACCGCCTTTACTCTTAAATCTATTTTTCTGTATGATTGGAAAATCGGCCACACCAGCCTCCAGCCGGGCTCCATTGTGCCGATATATTTTCCCAGCATAAATTTGACTCCTTTTTCATATTGGATTATCTGTTTGATTGACATCAGAATAATTGAAACAATTATAAAGATTGCAATATAGAGAAAACTTGTAAAAACTATATTTTTAAATTTAATTATTAATATTTACCTTTAATTTTATCTAATCAGTTTTACATACTTTTGTCAACAAAAAACCACCTCAATTAAAGGGTGGCTTCCTGAAAAAGCGCGGGTGGCGGGACGATTTTCGAACTTTTGAGTGGGAAAAAGTATTCCCTTCCCCAGAACTTGTAGTTAGCCAAATAAGGCAGTTATTGGCGATTTCGGCGGATGGACAACGTTAGAACCAAAATACAACAACAAAGTGAACATATTTATATGCCAGACCTAAGTCCAGCACCTACCCAATACTGATAAACAGTTAAATAACAGCTTAGGTATGGGGGGTAGTCCCAAAGTCTGATTTCTTTTTTAGATATAGATATAGCTCCTCCGCACAGAATTTGGATTTTAGACAAAAAGCCCTCCGTGTTTGGGAGAACTTAATGAAGGAATTATTTTGCTCTTTTTATTTTTTTATCTTCTTCTATTAAAAATCTTGCTAGGTCTATTGGGTTAACTGGTACTGGAGTTTTAAATGTTTGATGTGCTACAAAAAAACACCCTTCTCTTGTACCACCCTTTGAATAACTAACAAGAAATCTTTTTGACTCTGATATTTTTTCATAAGTTTATTTTTTCTTTCATATTTTTATTCTTCTTTATTTTCTCCAAATAACTCCTCTTAGCAACTGGCGGTAATTAATAACTTCATAGTTTATTGTTTCCTTAAATACTCGGCCGCCTTTTCAGGTTCAATGGTAGAAATTTCCATCATAGTGCCGATTTCAAAACCGGCTGAGATCGCGGTTTTGGGTAAAATTGTCCAGTGCCAATGATAATAATCGTAATTTTTGCCATCGCATGAAGCGGTGTGCAAATAAAAATTATAATCCGGGTCATTTAGTCCTTTGTAAATTTTTTTAATCACTATTTGGAACGCTTCAGCTAAGCTCCATTTTTCTTTTTCTGTAATTCTTTCAAAATAAGAAAGGTGTTTTTGGGGAGAAATGATCACCTCAAAGGCGGTTTTTGAAGCAAAGGGACAGATGGCTATGAAATCTTCGTTTTCAAAAACAATTCTTCTTTTTGCTTTTTTTTCCCATTCGTTCATTTCGCAATAAATACATTTATTGTGTTTCTGAAAATAGATCTGAGCGGTAGAAAAAGCAGTTCTTAGGTCTTTATCAATAAGCGGAGTTGTTATAATCTGCGAGTGAGGGTGGGTAATCGAGGCACCGGCTGCAAAGCCGTGGTTGTGAAAAATAGAGATGTGATTTACAAATTTTTCATTCATTATACCTAAATATCTTTCCTGATAGACATCAAATATTTCTTTTACCTGCGCTGTTTTAAAATCGGCAATTTGTTTTTTATGGTCTCTTGTCGCCACGACTTCGTGGAAACCAACAGCATTCATCGTTTTATACAAAGAGCCCTCAATTTTTTCGTCTAATGCTCCCGTTTTAATAAAGGCGGGGTATTTGTTCGGAATAACAATTGTTGTCCAATTCTTGGGAACTTTTTTGTTACCTGTTATTTTTTTACCATTGGAAAAAATCAGCGTTGGCTTTTCTTGAGTTTCAATTTTGCAGAAAGGACAATTTTTTGGAGGAATCTGTTTCCTATCTGTCTTTTTTCTTTTGAACGTTTCGGGTCTTTTGGCCCTGCCCGTTGCAATCACTACCCAATTATTGCTTACTATATCCATTCTTAACTCCGAAGGAAATTTTTCTTTTTGTTTTATTTTTAACATATCTATATCAACTTCCAGTTGATTTTTTGTGTTAATCTTACATTCAAAATTATACCATAATTTTATAAAAAAACCACTGATGAAAAAGTTGACACCCGGCTTTGCTTTAAGATATAACAGAGATATAACAAAAAAAAGAAATCAGATTAAAAAAACAAAACCATCCCGTAAATAACGGGGTTTTTAAAAATTGCAGCTCTCGCTGCGTAATTATTTATCAAAGTATTTTTTTATGCAAAACAATAATCAAAAACCTAAAATAGCTATTTTCCATTACTCCGGACCGCCGAACACGTCAGGCGTTGACATTATTGTCCGCGACCAAGCACGATTATTTCGACTTCACGGTTACAAAGTAGAAATTGTTGCAGGACTCATTAAACAATTCCGCAAAGACATCCCGGTACACATAATCCAAAAAATAAGCCCCAGGCATCCGCTCGTCCTTTCAACGCTTGAAGAACTAGAAAAAGGAATAGTTTCTTCCGATTTTAAAAAATTGGAGCGAAGTCTTTTTTACTCAATCAAAAAATATCTAATACGGAACAATATTCAAATTTGCATTTTGCATAATCTCTTCACGCGTTCCTATAACCTTGCTCTTACTTCGGCGCTAGCCCGCCTTATTAAGGATTTGCCCCACATTCGATTTATTGCCTGGGTGCATGATGTTGTGTTTTACAACGAGCCGGATACACTCCTGAAACACGAGTTAGGCAATCAATATCCTTGGAATCTACTAGTGAAACCAGTTCCCGAACTTACTTATGTATGTGTATCTAAATTCCTGAAGCATAATATTCTGACGGCATTCAATAGTTTGAAACACGCAGAAATTACCGTAATTCCCAATGGCCGCGATATTCAAAAATTTCTAGGACTTAGCCCAACGATGAGAACATTGTATGAAGACATTCATGCCCTTGGATGCGATTTGATCGCTTGCCTCCCGGTACGCGCTATCCCAAGAAAAAATTTAGAGCTTGCGCTTCGAATTGCACGTGCTATCTTAAACAAAGGGGTAAAATTTAAACTGCTGCTCACCGCCAATATTGACTATAAGCGCGAAAAAAACCTTAACTATTATAACCATCTTAAAGATCTCGTCCAAGAACTTAAACTCAAAAAGCACGTTTTCTTTTTAGAAGAGTATTTTGAACGTTTTGCAACCGATAAAAAACCTGCACCCGCGATTCCCATCCCAGAACTTTTCCTTATTTCAGACTTTCTTCTTTTTACAAGCCGCGTAGAAGGTTTCGGTTTACCACTCATAGAGGCAGGGCTTATGCGCTGCCCTATCTTCGCCGCAGACATCCCACCGTTGCGTGAAATTGGCACTACTAATATTAACTATTTCACGCGTGATGCAAACGCGGAGCAGGTTGCGGACTATATCCTTGAAAATCTTAAAAAGATGCCTCAGGCTTATTTTTACCGAAAAATCATAAAAAAATTCTCCCTCCATATGATATTCAAAAGGCGGATTCTACCACTTATTGAAAGCATTAAAAGTAAGGAATCTTCTATGTTAAAACAACAATAATTTACCATGCGCCAATCACAACACTCAAACTATCGATTTTTTATTGCCGCAATGGGTCCTGGAGAAATTGGCCAGGGGATGGCATTCGCCGGATACGCTCTCGGTCGCGGAGATTTTGTCGTCTTCGCAATACCCCGCGCCGAGTACCTTCCATTAGTACAATTGCAAAACCCTCGATTTTCATCTCTTATCACAGAAAATTCAGTTGCCCTCAAAGAAGCTCTTTGCTCCAAAAAGATTGACGCATTGATTTTATGCAATTCAAAGATTTTTACCAGAAACGACAATTTTCCCAAATACCCGCCCGAACCAAAACTACCAAGCCTTTCCATAGATTCCAACTGGCTCTTTGGTCCCTCAAGTCCCTACCTTTCTAACCCGTGGGTTGACCGCTACTGTCTAAACTTGCCTGAGCCAATATTCCAAATGGGACTTAAAAAGAATGGCGGACACTACGTAATCCCTAAAAAAATTCTTGAAAAAATAAGCGTGGTGGGACTCATTCCCTCTTACCGCCCCTTATCTGTCCAAGAAAAAAACAAGATACGAGCAAAGTACGGCATTCATAAAAATGAAAAGTTAATATTTCTCTACACCAGTATGGGATCTTTGGAAAAGCCGAGAGTATTTCTTAAGGCCTATGCGGTGGTAAAAAAACTTAGAGCCAAGGGGAAAAAAGTAAAAGTAATTTATTTTGGAGATCCGCCGTCCGCTTTTTTAAACGCTAAAGACCGTGACTGGTTTCTTGCGCGTCCCCGCACAAATACCGAACATTTTTCAAAAGTGCTTGCGAGTTCCGACTTAGTGTTCCAGCATCAGGGACTTGCCACGATGGAACAAGCCATTGGAGCACAGGTTCCTGTTATCGCCAACGTAAGAGACCGCAAAGATGAAAAAAATCCCACGCGCCATATGCACGCTTGGGAAGTAGGACCATTCGCAAAATATGGGGCTTGCGCTATGTTCTTCTCCCGCAATTCTATTAGCACTGTCGCAAATTGCTCAGAGGGTCTTTTATTCAATAAAAATCGGCGCGAAGCCATGCGCCAAAAACAACACGCTCTCTATGGAAACGGAGAAAAAAAAGTCTATAATGAAGCTATTAAATTATTAAAAACTAAGTCTTAATATGAGAAAATTACGCATTGGACAAATTGCGCCGCTCAACGTACCCATCCCTCCAAAAAAGTACGGCGGAACCGAACGCATAATTAACGCTCTTTGCCGCGGGCTTTCTAATCGCGGCCATAAGATCTTTCTTTTTGCCGCGGCAGACGCAAAAACTGGAGGAAAAATAATCCCCATTATACCAAAAAGCCTTTGGACAAACAAAATCAAAGAGGCCACGCCTTACTATTCCTATGAAATGAATGTTATTTTACAAAAATCGCCCGGCCTTAAATTAGATATTCTTCACGACCACCTTGGGCCATTTAGTTTAGCCCTGTATGGGGGCCTTAACATTCCTATTTTGCACACTCTGCATGTTCCTATTAATAAAGATCGCGCTTGGGCCTACCGAAAATTAAATTCTAAATTAATCAGCATCTCTAATAATCAACGTAAAAACGCTCCTCGGCTTAATTATGTTGCCACTATTTACAACGGCACTGACACAAATCTGTTCCAATTCAATCCTAATCCTAAGGATTATTTACTGTTTTTGGGCGAGCTGGTGGAACGCAAAGGAGTTAGGGAAGCAATTTTGGCCGCAAAAAAACTTAAATTAAAACTAGTAATTGCGGGCCGTGTCCCACTGCAAACACAGAGGAAAGATTACTCTTTTTTCCAAAAATACGTAAAACCAAAATTAAATCGCGGCCGCATAGAATACGCAGGTGAAGTCGCCAAAGAAAAAGTTTCTAAACTTTACAGAGATGCGAAAGCCACGCTTTTCCCCATACGCTGGGAAGAACCATTTGGTCTTGTAATGATTGAATCAATGTCCTGCGGAACGCCAATTATTGCTTTTGCTAAGGGGTCTGTCCCGGAAATAATCAAAGATGGAGAAACCGGATTTATTGTTAATTTTTCTTTATCCGACATACGGGGAAACTGGATTATTAAGAAAACGGGGATAGAAGGACTTTGCAAAGCGGTGGATAGAATTTACGCAATGCCTGAAAAAGAATACCGACAAATGAGAGAAAACTGCCGGAAACGCGCGGAAAAGAATTTCGCCATTAAGAGAATGGTAGATGAGTACGAAAAAGTGTACTACAAAATATTGCGAAAATGAACTACAACTAACTTTTGGTTAAGATAAGAACATACGGCCAGAAATTTATTAACTCGCCAAATGAAAAGTTTTTACTGATGATCCTTTGTAGCCAGGCAAAATTAAAAAAACGAGAAATACTTTCCTGCATAAAAAGTAAAATTGTAATAAGGAAAAAAATATTGAGCGTAGTACAATAATAAAAAACAGCAGGGCAAAATATGCTCTGCTGTTTTTTTTGTTGATTTATGATGTCTCGGCATCACTAGATACTAAATGCTGTAAGCGCGGGCGACGGGAGGAGTTGCCCGAAGGCATTGCCTCCTCGGTCGCCTAAGGCGACTACCCTATCGGCTCGTCGCAATTCGGTGGAGAAACCATCCCGTCTGGGAGCAAAAAGTCCCCCGAAATTGAGGGACTTTTTGCTCTAGCGCGTCTTTACGACGAAGTTAGAACCTATTTTATTGAAAATCTTTGACGATATTCTGCCCGCCGCCTGCGGCGGCGGGCAGAAACAGACCGAAAACGAATCGGCTCGCGGGCAAAAAATGGAGGGGTTTTAGGAGTTTGAGTCCCCGGAAATTTTTTGCCCGCCCGCTTTTTGAAATTTAATTCGGGAAAAATGTCCAGCGATGGACATTTTTGATAATTTTAAGTTTTTCTTTTGTGTGAAATTTTATCCACTTCGATATTTATCCAAAACTCCTAGTTCCAACTAATACGCCCAGAAGCCAATATAAGAAAAAACCGACCCATATAAAAATAAATATTTTCAGTAAACACTCCATTGTCTTTTTAATCGGAGGTTTCTCTAAAAAATTATTGAGAAATTTTATTTTTTCGCCTAATTTCAGCAAAAGCCCCAATAATAATGAGCCACCAATTGATATTCCAAGTCCAACAGAAAACACCCTATCTTCTAATAGTGTAGAAGAGAACCCTCCGATTACTGTATACACAAAGAAAAGAAAACCCAAGACAAATACTATTATAAAAATTAAATAGATGATTAACTCTATAAGTTTTTCTTTCATAATTTTATTTGCCGAAGTTTGATGGTTTGAAAAATTCCCATATTTTTAATAGAATTTGTTTCGAAAAAAGAAATATTTTTTGTATAACTTCTTGCCAAAGGGTTAAAGTTCTTGGTCTAAAAGAAGAACAATCTCTGAATTCCTTAATTTGTTCATCGGTAAATTTTCTCGAAGTATCTGCTTCGCAATAATATCTTCCTCGATGATTGGTTGTGGGTATCCCTTGCGGATTTATAAAAGATACTACCCCTTCGCCCTCTTTCAGATATTTACACTGGCCACATGTTGTTTTATTTTCCATATTATTCAAGTTTTGTCCAGTTTTCTTTTTTGGGTTTATATTATAAAATTCTTACCAACAGGCAGGTCCCACGCATTGTTCATAATCTTCGGGGTAATCGTAAGATGAAGTATTTGATTCCCAAATCACAGTTATAATGAACCAAATAAGAAAAACAATTACAACGATACCAATAATTAGACCAATAAAATCTTTAAAACTTTTTGGTTTTAAACCTTCAATGTTCATATTCCTATGGATAAATTAAATGTTATATTTTAAAACCAATGCTATTCCTTTTCTTCTCTGCTCCTATGATGTCATTTTCTAATTTTTCTTTTATTTCTTCTAAACTCATACAATCATTGCCTTTTAGAAAATTATGGGCCTTAAAAACATAATCATCAGATAAATTGTTTTCTACTATCATTTTCCTAATTATTAACTCCCCGAATTGTTTTAAAAATAATTCCGCTGTCCAACCAGGCACAATACTTTTGCAAGTACCTAAAAATATATCGGTAACACCAATTTTAATATCTCTGTCTCCGACTTCGAATAACGCTTCTGTAACCTTACCATTTCTTTTACCATTTTTAGATATTAATAATTGTGAAAATTTTATATCCATAATTATTTTTGTTTTTCTAATCGTTTTGTTATATTAATGCCGAAAATTATACCGTAATACAATATCAGACCAAGAAGGATTATAATGATATTCTGAAAACGAAAAATCTTTTGATAATAAGGGGTAGAGTTTCTATCTAGATTCTCAAGAAAGAGGTTCACAAAAAGACTATGTTTTACTTCCATTTTATCTCCATAATAATAACGATTACTCCGATAATCACATTTTACTTTACAATAATTAACTGCTTCTAAATAATTTAATTCTTCGTTTAACCATTTGTCTGCAACACAATTCTCAAAACATTTTTCAGCTCGAGCTTGGGATAAACTTTCAGGTATTGCTACAAAAAAAGGATATAAAAAATAAAGAATTAACAAAAAAAGGGGGATAAGAAATAAAAAGTATTTTCTTAAAAATAGTTTTATGTTTTTCTTGAGCATAATCTTCAAAATTTTCTTAATTTTTTCTTTCATAAATTATTTTATTGGTTTTCAGTTGATAACCTACAAATATTCCTACTGAAATCAAGATTAAATCTCCTATTTGTTCATTAGTAATACCAAAAAATCTAAGAATATATCCCATAAAAGAACCTATCAATATAACAAATATCAAATTTATAATTATTTTAATTTTTTCTTTCATGGGCTTATTTAACCCCACCCACTGCTCACTATGTCTTAATGGGGTCAACTTAGTTTATTGATTATTGGAGTAGAATTTATCTTTGCACTCCAAACAAACAATTTTTCCTTCCTTTTTTTCATTTCTAACAAAATAGTAACTATCAATACCTACTTTTATTTCTAACCCGCAAATATCGCAAACTTTATTTTCTCCAACTGGTGGATTTTGTTTTTTGATTACTTTTTCCATTCTTTTATTAAAATTTCAATACTAATAGTTTTTCTTATAGATTAGTCCAACTTGGGTCTTTCCCGAAACACTGTCCAAACCAAAAACTAAAAAAAATTAAAATTGCAAGGCTAACATATTCACTACCAAAGACAAGACCGACACCCATACTTGTAAGAAGCATAATTATAAAATATCTCAATAAATGTTTCCCAAACCCCAAATTCTTTAGGATGAACCACTTCTTATATTTTCCGAGATAATACCCCACAAAGAAAAGAATAATAAATACAGTTGCACCGATTAAAAATTCTTTCATAGATTTATTTGTTTAATATCGATAGCCCAACTTGTTTTCTGAAAAATGAACACCTGTTAGTAGTAGAAGAGTCGTATTTACACGCTTTAAGGTGATGTTTAATGGCTTCTTTTTCGTTTTTAATATTTATCCCTTTATATCCTCTCCCAACAAACTTTGCGACAGCAAGAGATTGAAGAGCAACTGCTATCCTTTTATATAATGGTGTTTGATAGTGCAAATTCCATCTTTTCCAAAAACTATTCTCTTCTTTTTTGAAAAATATTCTTTCTTCTTCAGTAAGTTTATAAATCTTAAATACTTGTTTCATAGATTTATTTAGTAAGTTGGTGGTTTACAAATATTTATTACTTTTTCATTTCTTGGTCAATTTTCCAAATAAATCCAACCCTTTTCATTTCATAGCTTGCAGAATAAGAATAATCCTTCCCATTTATATTTCGCATAAGTTCAACTTGTAAAAATGAACGGTCACTTCCGAACTTATGTGAAACACTCTGGATTTTAAAATTTCTTATTGATGGTTCATCGGATATTTTTTCTTTTTCACACCTTTCCTTCCACTTATCAATGTCGTGAGATAGATAACTTATAAAAGAATCACAATCGCCAGTTATTCGATACTCAAAAGCTCGATTAAAGCTTTTTTTAATAAAAAACTTACTGTTTATGCCAAAATCAATAATAAAACAACCCACTAAAACAAAAATCAGTGCTACTGCTAATATCATTATTAAAGCTACTTTGTTTTTGTTTATCCAGTTTAAAATTGTTTTAATTTTTTCTTTCATAATCTTATTTCTCCATTTGAATACTCTAAAAGAAATTTCTTATAATCTTCCCACTGCTCAGGGAATCGAAAAGAAGTAATTCTATGGTGTGTCAAAGCATTATAAATAAAATGTTCTCTATCGGGGAGTCTTTGAATAACATATAAACAACTATCTTCTTTCGGACTATAAAAAAGCATTTGAAAAGAATTAAAATCAGAGCCAGCAAAAATTCCTTTGTTTCCCTTATCGATTTCTTCTTTTATTGATTCGGCATATTGTTCACATTCAGTCTTTTTATTAAAATAACTTTCGTTTTGTTCTGATTTAACTACTCGAAGTTCCTGTTTGACCTGATAAAACTTATAAAAACTAAGAGAAATACCAATAAGGAGAATACTTATTATAGTTAAAATTATTACTTTCTTAATTTTTTCTTTCATAAATTTATAATCCTAAATTTCATTGTTGGCTTTTTTCTGTTTTTTTATTTTAACTTTTAATTGTATGGTTTTTACTACCCAAGTAATTCCAGCAATCCAAAATATTAAACCAAAAATATCTGCTATCCACCCTTCTCCTAAAAATAAATAGCAAAATGCAAATCCCAATAACCCCAGTAATGCTGTTTTGCCAGCCTCTTTTCTGTCTATTTTTCTATATTGCCACCATTTCTTTTTCTCTTTTTTATATTCTTGATTTTGTGTTTTTTGTTCTTCCACAGATTTATTTATTATTTACAGAGTTCTTGTTGAACGAAATATTCCCGCTGACGCTCTTCTAAAATGGGGATATATTTTTGAACAAGTTCTGGTGTATAATCGGGAATATGCAACCAAGGAGAACCACCAGTTTTTTCATAATTTTGCATATAGCCACGGAAATATTCCAATAATTCTTCTGTTGTGTCCGGAGCCCAAGAAGCATAAATAGGTTGGTTACTTTGTTCGGTATAATATGCTATTTTAGTCTCTTGAGGGGCAAGTTTTAATTCATTAGCTTTTCTACAAGCCACCTCCTTGTCGGCTCTACTTTCAAGAATCGTTACCCTTCCGATTAGAGAGTCTATTTGTTCAGCTAAAATCTGTATTGCTTCTTCGATTGTTTTACCTTGGATTAAAGAGGAAACAAAAGTTCCTCCGAGAGCAATAGTTGGGAAAGCAACGAAGCCGATGAGGACACTTATTATAATAATTTTAATTACTTGTTTCATAGATTTATTTTACCTTATTTTACCCCACTGTGCTATTCACTGTTTCTAAATTAAAAATTACCTAGCAATGGACGGTTTTAGTTAAACCCTAGGCTATATTTTTCAATCTTTATAATAAACGTTATGGATGTTCTGAACTATCCCCTGAACTTCGTAGTTGCCGATATTCAACCAAGTAGGAACCCCTAAAAAGCATAAACCGTTCTCATCTTTTGAAAGCGCTACGCCGCCAGAATTGCCACTATCAATCTTTGCAGAAACATAATAATTAGAATATGGCAAATTCCCCGTAACTTCTACGGAACGGTCATACCCGCTGATAATGCCGTTTGTAACCTGTTTAGAGGAGATTTGGCCCGTAGTCCCTTGAAATTCAATCTGTCGTTTGGCAAATGCGGGATATCCTACGATAACCATCGGAGACCCTTCGGGCATTTTGTAGGGACACAATCTTAAACTAGAAAGGCTATAATTCAAGTCTTTTATGGGTTCAGACCAACTTGATGATGCTGCCGATATAGTCATCTTCAATATCGCAATATCGGTATAAGAATTCCACCTATATATTGTTGATCTATCAAGATTATAATGGCCTACCATCTGCTCTAAGTTGTTTTCTGGCGTCACCGCGCAGTCTCCCGTCCCATTAACTACGTGATTATTCGTTATCACGACATAACCGATGTCTAAATCCATCAGAAACCCGGATCCCTCTCCCCCAATACAAGACACCTCCGTTACTCCTCCCAAATAAGGACTCAATTCCGAGGGCTGAATGGTAAAATTTTCTTTGGGTTTACTCTTTTCGGTTGTTAATTCTTCTTCTAACCCCGTCATCTCTTGGTCTTTCTTTTGGTTTTCTATTTTTGCTTTCTCTATCTCTATTTTTGATTCTTCTAATGTTTTTCTTGCTTCTTCTAACATTTCCTGCTGCTCTAAAAATAGTTCTTGGTTTTGTTTTTCTCGTTGAGTTTGTTGGGTTTGATAACTCTTGAGCTGAAAGTAACCATAATAACTAATACCGCCAACAATAATTAACCCAACAATAACGCTAATAAAAACTGGTGTTTTGATAAAGCCTTTTTGGCTATTTTTTTCTTTCATAGGTTTATTTATCCTCATCTGCTGATTTCATCTTTTTGAGAATCCTCGCTTTTGCTTTAACGACTTCGTCACTTGTGATATTTATATTTATTGTTTGGGGCAAAGCTCCTTCGGGCTCGATTCTTCTCTTTACTTTGTTGTATTCTCTGATAGCGGCAACCTTAGAAGATAAATCTGCTTTCTGTGTAATAACAAATCCCAATTCTCTATCAACGACTTCATTGTTTATGTAAATATCTAACAACTCACGGATGCGGGCTGTAACGTAATCTTTTGTCAATAATCGATACGCATGCTGCCTCGCCGCCCTATGGGTTGTCTTCCCCCCAAACGCTTTAATGTAAGTTTGCGTTCCATTACTAAAGCAATCACGGTCTGTGACAAAGATGCGGCAAAACACTTCTTCTTTCGCAGTAAGTTGTCCGTTAATTCTTTTCCCCATGTTGTTTTTTTGTTAATACTTTTTTTGTATTAAAACATGGGGAATAATATTTTTACAATATTTTATTATTTTCTAAGTATTTTTGCTTCTTTGCGTCTTTTTTTCTCACGACTTCCCGACAATTTAATGCACTCGGTTTCAACCTCAAACTTCTTAAGACACGCACCAAGCCAACTTTTATCAGATACAAATGGCTTCTGCGCATCTTTGTTTGAAAAAATTAAAACTTTTTTATACTTCCCTCCCTGCATCTTCTCTATAAAAATAAGCTTGAGGGCATCCTTCATCACTTTCCATTTCTGTCCGGCTTTTGGACGCTTACAGCCCGACCAAGCTTCACATAAGTAAGGTGGATTCTCTGAATACCCATCAATTTGCACAGAAATTTGATTTCCTTCAATATTAAATCGAAGGCTTTTACTTACCAAAGTAACCCCCCTGTGTTTAGAAAACCTTGAAATCATTTCTGGTTCAGCCAACATGGCCTCTGTCGCAGTCCCCAATTTTGGTTTTGATTGTTTTAATTTCATATACAAAAAGCCCACCACGGGTAGCGGCCGAAGCCACTCATACCGGTTTCCCGATATGGCAGAACATGCGACCCCATGATGGGTTCTTTATGCATGTTCTAACTTTTTATGCCATGTCTTGCAAAAGCAAGGGTTAGGCATCAATATTAAGTTGTTAAGTTAATATTACATAGAAATAATAAAATTTAAAGAGTAAATCTTAAGAAAAAAAAGAAGAAAAATTACTTGGAAAAACAGGTAGAAACGGGTAGGATAAAGGAAATTATAACGAAAATTACTATGAGTTATATAGAATTATTATTAGAACTTATAAAAAGTAAAAAAGAGATGTCTGGAGACAATATTGTTAGCTTGTCTATCGGAGAGATAGCTGATGCTTGGGGCAGAAATGTGCTTTACGAAGATCAGTTCAGTATTAGTAAATCAAAGCATATTGATTATGACTTTCTTCAAGACGTTGTTTCAGCTTTGAAAAATTTGGAAGATAAAAAACTTATTGCATTTATGTATACAGTTAGGGGTTATCCCTACTACTCTCTTGTCGAGAAAAAAAACGAAAAAGAAGATTTAATCTCAGACATAGTCCATTTATTCTCTCTTAACGATAAAATATATTTAGAAGTGGAAGAAAAACTTTTATATGAATCTAAACCAAATAATAAAAAAGGCGAAAAAAACTGTATCGTAATTCCAGCAGACACAAAAAATTGGAATGATATTGAAATAAAATTTAAAAATGAATTTGATATAGAAATCTTTGTTAAGGGAAAATTTCATAAAAAAACAAACAATGAAGATTTGAATTTTTACAGTGGCCGGAAGAATAAAAAACCAGATAGACAATGGCAATTTTTAATATTATTGTCTATTCTACAAGGAAAACGTGAAAGGAATGCCACAAAGGATGAAATAGTTTTTTCTTTGAGTAATAAATTTGGTAAAAAAATTTAGAGCCCGTTTTATATAAAAATTATAACCATCTGTTTCGGCTAAAAACATAAAAGACAACCGAAACAATAACAACCGTTCCCGCCATTATTATCCAAAAGACATTGGGGTTATTCGCAAAAGGAAGCCCGACGTTCATTCCATACAAGCTGGCAATTATTGTCGGAATTGTAAGTATGACCGTCAATGAGGTAAATAATTTAATAACTTTATTTAGATTATTGCTAATAATTGTTGAATATGCCTCACGGATGTTTACAATATTTTTAAGGGTTGAGTTACAAAGCTCGACAAGCTGATTTGTATCTAAAACCAAGTCTTCCATTAATTCCTGGTCCTCTTTGTAGAGTTGGATAAATTTACCGCTTATGATATTTTTCAATGCCGGATTTGTGTGTGTAAGGGCTAAAAGAAAATCGTTAAGTATTTCTTCAAAGTTAACGAAGTTCATAATTATTTTTTCGTTTATTTTGCTGAATTTCGCGCTTATTTCTCTAACATCTTTACTTATATTAGATAAGAAGCCGTTATAAGCTTTCATTATTTCGGAAAGAAACCTGATGACCAATTGGGTTTTTTGGGTAGTTGTAAAACTAAGTCTGTTTTCAATAAACTTGTTTAGAATTGGGCTTTCGGTTTTTAAAAGCGTCATAACAAAATCTGGACCAACTGTTATTAATAACGGCGTGGTAATAATTTTTTCTTCTGATTTTTGAGGAACTCTTGTAAATATATAAACTATGTTTTCCTCAATTTCTACACGAGGAACTTCATAGGGATCCATCGCATCTTTTAATGTGTTGGGGTTAAGGTTAAATTTTCTCTCTAAAAAAGCGACCTCTTCTTCATTTATGTTTTGAGCGTAAATCCAGCAACCCGGTCTAAATTCCTCTATTTCCTTTATAGTTGAATCGTTTATTCTTTTTTGGTAGATCTTAATCATTATTCTAATATTATTATATAATTTTTATTAAAATTACGTTTGAAGTGCATTTTAGTAGTAGTAATGGGGACGGTTAATTGTCTAATAAAAAATTCTACTATTAAAAAACTGCCGAAAATAAAATTATTTATTTGATTGTTTTCTCCGTATTTTTAGTTTAATATTTTAATTTATTTACTCTATCAAAAAATCACCCAAATTAAAAGGTGGTTTTTGATAACTCTTGATACGACTTGGCGCGGGTGGCGGGACGATTTTCGAACTTTTGAGTGGGAGAAGGCGTTCCCTCAACCAGAAGTGGCTGTTAAAAAAATTAGACAATTATTAACGCTAATTTAATCTACTCTATTCCTTAAAACTTTTTCTAAAAGACGCCTAAAATTAGGAAAAAGTTTTATATTATCTAATTCATCTATGCCAAAAAACTGAATATCTTTTAATTCTCCTTCATTGAGCTTGATTTTTCTATTATTACCATAAATACTACACAAGTAAACGATGTCATCATGATAATGATTGCCGACTAACTCGCATAAAATCACGTAAGGATTGTATAAAACAGAAACATCTGCATTGGCATCAGATAAACTATTATCTTTTTCTCCCATTATTTCAACATCTAATCCTGTTTCTTCTTTTACCTCTCTTATTACCGTTTGTTCTGGCGTTTCATTTTTTTCTATATGTCCGCCAGGATAAAGCCAAACGCCGAGTTTTTTATGATGCACCAATAAAACTTTACCGTTATCTATTATCAATGCAGACGCTGTAAAATGTTTCTCTAACTCATTATTTTTCGGCATATTTTTATTTTACTCTATCAAAAAGCCCCCCAAATTAAAAGGTGGCTTCTATAATTTAATAGATTTAATACGACAACTTTATTCCAAGTTTATCCGCTAATTGATGCAACCACTTCTCGTGCCTATCAATTTTCTGCGAAAGCATTAACATTTCCTGGAAATATGCGTCTGCTTTTTCCGCATATTTATCTACGGCAGTTTGTAACTGAACGAAACCTTTTTCCACTTTATCAAATCTTTTATCAATACCAACAAACTTTTCATCTAAATATGTAATTAACTCTGAAAAATCTTCTTTCATATATTTTCATTATATCTCCGTAAGGAATAGTGTCAAATGATGGCGCGGGTGGCGGGACGATTTTCGAACTTTTGAGTGGGAGAAAGCGTTCCCCTATCCGAAGATTGCTGTGCAGGAAATAAAGCAATTATTGACACTGATTTAATTACTCTACCCTGTGGCTCATTATAGTTTTGAAACTCTTTTTTATCGGTCGGTAAGATTATTTACTTCTGTCTTTTCCTGCATCCCCTTGGAATCTTCTTTTCGGCCTACAATATCTGATTTTCTTTTTAATAACTTGGGCGATAAGACTAACAATCCTACGATAAACCCCAAGACAAATGTTAATAATAGAATTAAAGATAAAGACCCTTCAAGTTTCCAAATTAGAAAATTTACAAAAATAATATTAACATTTTGAAGGGCAAAAATAACAGCGAGAATAGCTACGACTAATATAACGATGACAAATAATAACATAAAAATAAAGAGTTAATTTTATATTTGTTATTATATCAAAAAACCACTCCGATTAAAAGGTGGCTCTAGAAAATGGCTTGCACTGAGCTTGTCGAAGTGCGCGGGTGGCTGGACGATTCTGAAAGTCCTGAGCAAAGTCGAAGGATTCGAACTTTTGAGTGGGAGAAGGCGTTCCCCTATCCAGAGCTTACTATTAGAGAAATAAACCAATTACTGGCTTTAATTTAGATTTACCCTACCCTACTACTCATTTTATTGTCTTATAATTAAAAACTACCAAAAATGGTAGTTTGGGATAATAATTTATTACTATTAAACTATGCCGCCGCCTCTTTTAATAGAGATAATATATCAATCTTTTCTGGATTAAATTCTGGTTTTTCTTTTTTGGGTAAAACTCTATTTGCCGCTATAGCACGAAGCATCTCAGCGACATCATTATCGGCATTTATAAAAGACATTTCTTTTCTATTTAAAGTCCTACTTTCAAATTTTTCTTTTAGTAAAAGCACTGAGTGAGCCGCCGAACGTGAAATAAATTTAATATTAGTAAAATCCAAAAAGACTAATTCGGTATCAGTTTTTTTAATTTCATCTTCCAATACACTAGCTACATCACGAGAACTTATAATGGGAGCCAGTAATTTTCTTATATTGATTGTGGTTAAATTCTGGCTTTTATTTTTCATATTATTACTTTAATTATATTATTATACCACAATAAGTATTATTACTCTATGTACGGAGAAATATCAACAGCGCCAGTTGGTTTCGGTATCCTATAGGCAATAATAGCTCCTTGCCAGTAGAAATTAGGCAAAGATACTAATTTCTCGTCTTGCCCCACAGAAACTAACGCAGAGGAACCAGAAATTAAAATAAATCCTCCACCTTTTAACGCTTTGCATACTATATCTTTTGAAGTTCTTATCCCATAACCCCTTTCTTTATCTTTTTTAACTGAATTACCCTCCATCGCTTCTGTAATAGCTTCCGCATCTGATAATTTTAACTCTTTTTCCTCTTTATAGGTATTAGCAAATCCTCTCCCACAATCAGCTATACAAATATCTAAATAGTTTTTATTGGGATAAAATTGCCCAAAAACAAAACCTGATTCTTTCTTACTATGTTCAAAAATGTTTGTTATTAACTCTGCTATAGGGTAACAGACAGCATTTTGAGCTCCAGATATATTACCAAGTGTTTTATAAATTTTTTCTGAAAATAATGATTCTAATCTTTCTCTATCAACCGTCTTCTCTTTATTCAATACGCTAATTGGTATATAAGTTTTGTATTTTTGAATCTGTCGTTGGAAAGAAGATATAGAATTTACGCCTTTTGGAAAACTTATTTTTTCTAAGTAAGATTTTATATTGCAAGTGTCTATCTTAACTTCGCTCTGGGTTTCGTTTATATATGCACTGATTGGCAATATTAAAAGCGGAAAAACCCAATTTAGATATGACAAATCAAATTCCAACTTCTCGCCAAAAGAGACACCTTTAAAGGCATTGTAAAAAGAACCCAATTGAGCAACAAGAGATTCGTTATTAGGCTGTAGGATTGTAATACTTTTCATAACTTATTATTTAATACTACCAAAAAATTACCAAAAAGGCGATTTTCTTTGCGCGGGTGGCGGGACGATTCCTGTCCCGTAGTGGTCGCCTAGGGCGACCTACTACTGGGGTTCGAACTTTTGAGTGGGAGAAAGCGTTCCCCTATCTTGAGTTGATTGTTAGCCAAGTGAGGCAATTATTAGCGTTAATTTAGTTTATCATATCACCATTATTTTTGGATAAAAAAAGCCCCTTGATGTTATCGCGAGGCTTATTTAAAAATACTATTAACTAGCTGCTTACTCCTGGTGGTGGTTTTGTCCCGAGAAGATTCCAACTCACAAGGTTGCCATAATACATACATCCAAACGCTATCAACCAACCGCCGACACATGCCAGACCGAACGTGAGATACCAATGCATGTCGGGATTTTTAAGCGTTTCTGGATGGAAAAATGTGATAAAAAAACTCATAATTATCACTGCAGTTGCCGAAGCCAATCCAAGTGTTCTTTGTTTAAGTTTTTTTATAAGCTTTGATGCCGGCTCAACAGAACCGTCTCTCCCGACTAAAGCCACTTTGTCAAAGGATAAGCCGTCATAACGCTCTAATCGCGCTTGTGGTAATCTCAGCAAGATCAATGCTGAGACAAAGAAGATAAACAAGAATGGCACCAAAGAAATGCCTGATAGAATTTTCAATATCAATATCATCATTTTACTGCTCCTTTCTTGACCTGGGGGTTATTTTCGGGAAGTTTTTCCCAAATAGTGCCTAAAAATAAACACCTTTCTCGATTGCTAGAAATTATCCATTGGATACGTGGTTCATCAGCCACAGAACCAGAGGCGGTTTGACCCACTGAGCGGTATCCCACGACAGCATTTTCTAATTCCGCTTCCCACAATTTCTGCGAGGCCCCGCATAGGGCGCTGGTTTGAGCTTTTGCTAAATGAGCTGGCGTATATGCGGGATCTTTTTTAAGTAATAAGTCAATTTGATAGTTTACTTCAATCAATTTTTCCACAATTTCTGCTCTGGATTTTAATAATATTGCACTATCAAGCAAAATACCAATTAGGCCATTTCTAAATTTGGGATTGTAAGAATCAAGATCAATGGCTTTTCTAGCCATACTTTCGGCCAAATCAAGTCTGCTGAGACGCCCGAAACAAATACAAAGCTCATTATAATTATGTGGATTGTTCGGGCTGAGATAAATTGCTTTTTTAAGCAAGACAACAGCTTCCTGAAATCTTCCGCCCTCAACGAGAAAAAAAGCTCTTCTATTAAGCAGTCTGGCACGAAATTCTCCAAAGCATTTCATATTGTTCTCCTTGTGAAAGGACTGGTTTCTTAAAACTACGCGATAGCAAGAGAATATACTAATTTAATCACTTTGTCAAACCAAAAACCACCTCAGTTAGAAGTGGCTCTTGATATCATTTGATACGACTTGATGGCGCGGGTGGCGGGACGATTTTCGAACTTTTGAGTGGGAAAAAGCATTCCCTGCTCCCGACCTAACTATTAAGCAAATTAACCAATTATTGGCACTAGTTTAGGTTTGGCTCGTGGTGATTTTATGGTCTAGTTTGTATTGCGATGAACCATTGCAACAGATTTATCCTGTTTATTTGAGCCATCCAATAGAGAATTTCCCGGTTTAGTCGGCTATCATCAAAAAAATTATTTTTCTTTAATTTTTCGGAAATTTTGGTCGCCAACCTAAAAAATTATCTAATGAGTGAACGCGCCCCAGAACATTAGAAACCGCATAAAAAGCGGCGAAATTGTTCGGCACTTTGTCGACTTCGATGCACATACGCACCAATTCTATTAAATCTTCCTTATATAAAAGAACTCTGTCATACAGTGGATCTTCATTAAACATAATTTTATTGTATTTGTTGACACCGCCAAAACGCAGACAAACTACCTCAAGGCTATATTTTCTGGAAAAAAAACGGCCGAGGTGCTCAATGTAAACCTTGCCTGCTCCGTATGGTGTGTCGGGAAAATTTTCAGACATTGGAGATATATATTCACCAACCATAGCATTAGAATAATCGTTAACGTGAACGGAGCTAGCAATAATAACACGTGAAATCTTTTTTTCTACAGCAACGCGATATATATTCTCTGCCATCATCTTATTCTGCTGAACTATATTTTCATTAGGAAAATCCTCCCGCATATCCCAAGCTAAATGAATTATCACATCATCCTTATTAAGAAGATCCTTAAATTTTTCATACTCATTGGCAAGATCTATGGCAAAAGTTTTATTTTGGGAAATTTTGTCTATACATAATAAATCAAATGAATCCTTCAGGCCGTCTTGTAAAATCATCCCCAATGAACCTTGACTGCCAGTTATTACGATTCTTTTTGATTGTTTCATGTTTTAGCAGTTAGTAAATTAAAGTTATTTTGTCTATTCTAGTAGATTATACCCATAGCTTCTTTTACCATCTTTATAGTTTCTTGAGCTATTTTTTTCTCGCGATTACTCCCCTCTACCAAAATTTCTTTAATAAAATTCGGCCGTTGTTGAAATTTTTGCCTTCTTTCTCTGATTGGTTTAAGAAACTGGTTTAATGCTTCTGCTAATTTTCTTTTTACTTCAGAATCAGAAACTTTGCCCTTTCTGTATAATTCCTTTAAATTGTTGACCTCGTCGATATTTGGATTAAAAGCGTCGTGATATAGAAAAACTGGATTTCCTTCAACGGTTCCGGGGATATTTGCATGAATTCTTTTCGGGTCTGTATACATTTTTTTTACTTTCTCAACCACAGTTGCCTCGTCGTCGGAAAGATATATAGCATTATTTAGCGATTTACCCATTTTCAAATTACCGTCTATTCCTGGTAAACGTGGAATTCTACCGACAACAGCCCTAGGAATTGGAAAAACATCTTTATAAATTTTATTAAACTTCCTAGCTATTCTTCGCGTAAGTTCAATATGAGGCAACTGATCTTCGCCAACTGGTACAATATGAGCTCTTGCCAATAAAATATCTGCTACCTGAGTAGCGGGATAATTAAAAAAACCGAGCGATATTTGTTTAGAAATTTGTTTCATCTCTGTTTTTAAAGTGGGATTATTTTTTATTTCCGACAAAGGTATTATCATCGATAAAAGCATATAAAGCTCTGCATGCTCCGGAACATAACTTTGGACCACAAAATTGCACTTTTGTGGATCTAATCCCACAGAAAGCCAATCTAGAGTTATTTCATATACTGCCTTTCTAATTAATTCTATATTATCAGAATAATCTCCGAATGCCTGATAATCAGAAATTAGAAAAAAACAATCAAACTCATCTTGAAAACTTAACCAATTATCGAGGGCGCCCACAAAATGCCCTAAATGCAAAGAGCCAGTTGGGCGCATACCTGATAAAAGTCTTTCTTTATTTTTAAAATCTGATTCTATCATTTTAGTAAGGAAAATAATTAGAAATATTTTTTGCCATTACCGTAAACGACTCAAGATCTCCCTTGTTATATTTACTATCAACCAATTCAAATAATTTTTCGTATGTTTCTAATACCCAGTATGGAGATTTTTCAAAAATTAATTTGTAATAATTATCATCTTTGTTAAGTAAAAATCTTTCTTCTTTTTCCGATTTGAACATTCTGGCTGTTCCTGAAATATTAGGAAGCGGTAAAAAGGCTAAAAAGTTAGGTGATTTGTATTTTTTTTCATATTTCCTTGCAAATAAGATACAGGCATGTTGTGCCATATCAGCAACGATTAAATTACGATGAGGTCCAAATAGTTTATCAAAAGCATATGAAGTATTGCAAACAAGCATTCTTTTGCTAGACATAATCCTTAGACGAGAGTGCAATTGCTTTTTGACTCTATCTTGGGAAATATTAAATAAATAAGTGGAATCTTCGGCAGATAGATGAATGTGTAGCTCTTTGATAGATTCATTAATTATCTTATCGTACCCTAAATAATTTGTATTTATTATTTCTAGCTCTACACCCAATTCTTTTGCCATATCTTTTGCCGTTTTTTCTAACTGAGAACCAAGTTTTATATAATAATTGCTTAACTTGGGCTGAAAAATTATTTCTTCCTTCACTCCAATAAATAATTTACATGGCAAATTTAAACTGTTTGCTATTTTAAGTGGTATAAAAATCTGCGAAAATGTATTTAGGCAAAAACCCTCTATATCTTTTCTTATACACGGCCCGCCAATTATTAATTCTGGTTTTTCATTATCTAATTGTCCACAGAAAAAATCATTCTTAAAAATTTTACTATCAATAAAATTTGATTTTATTCTCGATATATCTTTTTCTGTTAAAGAGCACTCTTTTTTCAAGATTTGGAATGGGTTAAACGCTTGCATTAACTTGAGGCCTGAATTCATAATTTTGTTATTTTATCAAAAGAATTAATTTTTTTCAAGTTTTTTAGCTTTTTTAACCAAATCTTTATTATTAAACATTATTTTCAGCGAGTTCCGGTTTCTTTTAAAACCTTACTGCCCTGCTCTTTTATTATCAATTCTACTTTTTCCTTTGTTACTCCATTTGTGCAGCCTGTTTCTAGAGAAGCGGCGGCACCTGTAGCCTGAGCAAATAAAAGCATTTCTATCAACTCTTCTCGACTGAAATCGCTAAATTTATTCCATTTAAGTAACTTATAAACGATACCAGCACAAAATGCATCGCCACATCCCGTAGGATCAATCCAGTCAACCTTAAAAGCTGGCTGAAAAATTTCTATATTTTTAGTAATTAACCTAGCTCCTTTTTCTCCTTCAGTAATAAATAAAAATTCCTTTACTATGCCCTTTAAATCTCTAACAGCCTCCTCTATGGTATTTTTCCCAGTAATTTTCATTGCTTCTCCGGTATTACAATGAATGGCATTAGCTTCGCTAACTGCCGGTAAGATATAATCCCAATCTTTTTTATATGGGCGACAAACATCCAAAAGTATAAATGTTTTTTTCATCTCCCTAAATATAGAGTCTATTGTTAAATCTATTCCAGAATAGCCAGGTCGAACGCAAAATACTTTTGGCCTAGTTTCCTTTAAAACTTTTTTTAAAAATGATGGGGATAATTCCGAGCTTGCTCCAGGACTAACATGGAATCTTCGATCTTCATTTCTTACTACTAAAACCATATCTGTTGTAGTATGCCTTTCTGTTTTTTGAATGAAAGTCTTAACGCCAAAGTCCTTGATTGTGCTTTCTAAAAAATCTCCGAAAATATCTTTTCCCAAGCCAATTACTGTTCCTAATTGCGCCGGATTAATTCCTAATTGTGCCAGGTCAATTACAATGTTACCTGGAAAACCTCCATTCTTTAAAGAGATATCGGTATCCACATAAATCATTTCGCCTGGTTCTGCGATTTTTGGAAGATTGGCGGCAACAATATCGGCACTAATCATCCCCGAAGTAATTACCAATAATCCATCTTTCTTCCTAAGATTATTTTTTGTATTTTGATCTTCTTTATATTTTTTATTCATAATCTTGATTATTTAATTTTACCAATGACCTCCTCCCCGCCCTCCCTGGGGGTCGGAGCGGGGTTTCCTTTCGTGTCATGAGAGTTCTCCAGTTAAATCAATCCCTCGGTCGAAGTTATTCTGTCTTTCGATGTATTTTCTAATGTTCGCCTCATTGAGTCCAACAGTAGATACAAAATATCCAGTGCCCCAGATGCCTTTATCGTCGTACATTTTTGAAACAAAGTCGAACCTTTCGCGAAGATAAATACTGGTTTGGGATTTTACCACAGAGACAACGAAGGATATTGAGTATTTTGGTGGTATTTCCATCAAAAGATGGACATGGTCATCGCCAGTATTTATCTTCGCGAAATACCAATCTGGGTATTTCTTTTGTATTTGGTAGAGTCTTTTTACCAGTTCCTCTCGGACATAATGTTTCAAAAATTTACGACGGTAAAGAGTGCCCCAAACCAAGTGGTATTCTGTCTGGTATACGCTGTGATTTAACTGTCGAACCCTCATGCTAACAGCATACCACACCGCGGTGTGGTATGCCCATTCATCCCCGCCCTCGGCGGACTCTGAAGCGTTTCAACGCCTCAGGCGGGGTTTCCTGTAAGGAAATAAAAAACCACCTCAATTAAAAGGCGGCTTTAACAAAATCTATTATATAAAATTAATATGGAAGTTTTATTCCTAATTTGTCAGCAACTAAATGCAACCATTTTTCGTGCCTATCAATTTTCTGCGACAACATTAACATTTCTTGAAAATATGCGTCAGCTTTTTCGGCGTACTTATCAACAGCGGTCATTAAATTCTGGATATCAACTTTGTCTGCCTTGGTTTCTAATACTTTCTCAATTTTCGTAAAACGTTCGTCTAAATATGTAATTAACTCTGAAGAATCTTCTGCCATATATTTTTATTATATACCCACTAAAAATAGTGTCAAATAAATGCGCGGGCAGTGGGACGCAGTTCGAACTTGGTTCTGGGAGAACTTCCCGGCGATAGAGTCGATCCGGATTGTATTGGAAACTTAAGTAAATATCTCTCCGCGAATAAATGATGTTTGGACCCTGGGTTAGCTAAAAATAAAGGGGGAATTGGAAAAATTGAGTTTGCTATATGAATAATAATATATCCATACCTGCGTGTATCAACGTTGCCACTGCCAATCCAAAAACAGGTTTGTTTCGCTTAATAAAATAAGCGATGGTAATAGTTAAGACAATCTGCATAACAAACCCGAGGTTACGCCTAAACCAAAAAGTAAAGCTTAAAAGATCACCAAGTCTCCCCATGATAATAACCATTGGCATGTCTTTAACGAACATCTCGAAGAGTGCGTAACCTAAACCTAAAAAGATACAATAATAAGGGAATTTGCCCCATCTGGAGACTAATAAAAACTTTATACCCTCCTCTACAAAACCAACGGCAATGATGAAATATGGAATAACAACCAATAAATTATCGAGTTTTGGGATTGGTATCTCAACCAACGAAGAAAATATGAGAAGGAACAGTGCCCCGCTTGCTCCTGCTAAAAAAGCTACAATAACTTTGCTGGTTTTTATCATATAATAGCGCCTCATCGCGGACCCTAAATTAATATATTGACGTCAAAATAAACACGGCCTGGTTTTTTTATATTTGTTTTTTCAATTTACCAAAAAACCACCTTAATTAAAAGGTGGCTCTTCTGGGATATGCGCGGGATCGTGAACAACGTTAGAACCGAGATTATGACAAATTACGAACAAATTCACATACCAGACCTTATCCCACCTTGCGACTAAATATAGTTTTGGAATAAAAAATGACAAGTTATGAATTTCTTGGGTCTCTGATATTCTTTCTTAAAATAATAGCGGCAACCGGAAAAAGTATTTTTTTGAATGACTGATATCTGTATGATTGCCGTGTGAATTTAACAGGGTCCCTATCAGAACAATGTTTAATAAACCATTTGTAAGCCCTTTTACCGAATGCCATAAAAAACAGGCGGTTCACCACAGAAGCCTTCATTCTTGGGATAAGATCCTTTTGGCAAAGCTCATAGAAATCCCTACCCTCAATAATACTTCTTGCAGCATAGTAACCAGACTTCATTGCGTATCTCATACCAAAACCAAACAAATAATCCTGAAATCCGCCAGCCTCTCCAATATAAACTTTTCTGCTCTTTGGTATTTTAGGCAAAAAGAAATTTCCTGTCCCCACAAATTTTTTAACATCTTCCATTTTGAAATTTTTATATTGCTTAAAAATTTCTAATGTTTTTTCTATATATTTATCAAGTTCTCTATAATTTCCGAAAATACAGGTAGCAAGTGTAGCCTGACCATCATGAACAAAAAAGTAAGAATACCCGTTTAGCGCGCAACTATCATCTAATAGCCCTATATGACAATCCTCTAAATCTGTCTTAAAGGCATAACCCGAAACTAATGCATCCTTGTTTGGGTCGTTTAGAACAGGCCCGGTTGCCATAATATCTACATCTTTTGATTTTATCGGATGATTATAAAATATTTTTACCCCAAATGCCAAAGCTTGTTTTTTTAATCCCTGGTCTAACGAATCTTCCACGGTTCCCCTTCTTACTAAATAATAAGCCGAGCGGGGTAACTTAAAATCCCTATGGCAACCATCGGGCGCCCATAGAGAAAGTTTGTTAGACCCCCAGTAATAGAAATTTAATTCAATATTTATATCCTTTAAGAAATCTAAAGCGTCCTGTTCGTAGCTCCAATTCTCTATGCCTTGGAAATCGTTATTGAACCGTATGCCGCTGTCTTTTGTCATATCAAACACCTCAACCTTATATCCCGCCTTAGCTAAATTGATAGCTGCTGTCAAACCAGATATTCCCGCACCTCCAATTTTGATGATTTTATCCATATTTATATTTTACCAAAAAGCCGCCTAAATGGCGACTTAGTTCAAATCCCGTTGCCTGTAACCCAAAATTAGATGAAATTTACGAACAAAAAATAGTGAAAAAACGGTGCGCGGCGCCGTGAACAACGTTAGAACCACGATTATGGCTAATTATGAACAAATACACATACCAGACCTATTTAGTTAAAAATTTATCAATTAGGTTAAAACAGTCTTCTGTAGTTTTATATTCTTTAATTATAAGCTTATTATTACCGCTTATCATCGCCGAAAGTTTTTTCTCGCCTGTATCTCGGAAAAGACAAAGTATTTTTTTGTTAAGTTCTTCTGCTAATCTTAATTCGTAGCCAACGCCTAATGACGGAGTAGAAACTTCTGCGATGACAACGTCTGCTTCCTTCACCCAATTTACATCTCTTTCAAATATATATTCATCGGTTAGATTTTTTTCTCCCAAATCATCTATTGTTTTAGCTCCGACATGTTCAGAAAGAACATCTCCATATTGTTTGAGATGTTGTATCATCTTAAAATATTCTTCATTGTTCTCTCTGCCGCCCCTTATTGAACCTGCAAAATATATTTTCATAATTTTATTAATTTATCCTACCAAAAAGCCACCTTAATTAAAAGGTGGCTTCGGAAAAAGCGCGGGCGACGGGATTTGAACCCGTGATCTCTGCCGTGACAGGGCAGCGCTTTTCCAAACTAAGCTACGCCCGCATTTTTGTAAATTTTATATTTTCTTTTTAAATAAATCAACTCAGTCATCTTATTATTGTTATACATAAACTTAAATAATTTTTTAGAATCGTTAACGCCATAATTTAATCTCCATGTATTTTCACTCACATTTACTGATCCATCAGTCCCAACTATATTACCCAATTTAATTTTCAGATTATCTAAAATTAGTCTACTCCCCGAAGTAAATCGTGTACGCAAAGTATATGATTTATTTTTTCTATCTGGTTTTTTAAAATATCCCGAAAGTACATTGCCGTCACCATCAAAATATCCTCTAACAAAATGCGAAAAATATTGATCGGGTATTTTTGGTAAATCAATTATCTTACTTTTAGCTGGCATTAAACCCAATTTCAGTAAATCATTAAACATCTCCTTACTACCAATTTGTAAGCGGAACGCCTTTTTCCATTTATTATTTCTCTTACGTTCTGCAATTTTGTGGTTAGATCCAAACAACTCTCTAATTTTATATAACAAATCTTTATCTGTTATTTCGAATTCTATAAAATGCGCACCTCTCTTATTTTTTATCATTGTTCCATCGGCCGTAAAAAATCCTAATACATAAGCCATTTCTGGCGTCCACTTTTTGAAAAAATCTTCGTTCTTGGTTTTAAAAATTGGCATTTTTAAAACTTAATGCCGGAGGTGGGATTTGAACCCACGACCTCTGCCTTATGAAAGCATTGCTACTACCACTGAGCTACTCCGGCTTTTTACGATTTCCGTATTTAATTAAATGCTCTTTCTTTCCTCTCCGCCATCCTTTTATTTGTCTTTCTCTATTTAGGACTTCTATCTTCGTAAAAAATTCTTCTTTATAAACAATTTTTATCGGCTTATGTAATTTTGTATATCTGCCGCCTTTTTTATGACTATGTTCTGCAAAGCGTCTATCTGTATTTGAGGTTGACCCAACATAAAAACTTCCATCCTCGCATTTAATTAAATACATAAACCACTTTATCATAATGTATGCCCTTCGGCAGGCTCAGGGCACTTCGCCTCGCCCAGTTGATCTTTTATTGGCTTGCACTGAGCGAGCGAAGCGAGTCGAAGTGTTGCGCTGCCTGGAATTGCACCAGGGCCTCCAGCTTATGAGACTGGCGAGGTACTACTCCTCCACAGCGCTAGGCCGATTTTAACATAAAAAAAGCAATTAAGCAAGCCAACTTATTGCCTGCTTTTGAATATCTCCAAAAATGCCTGGTGGGAAACTTCTACTTTACCTCTTTGCTTCAGCAGTTTTTTGCCTTTTTTCTGTTTTTCCAGAAGTTTTCTTTTGCGGGTTACGTCGCCTCCGTATAAATAACCGGTAACGTCTTTTCTCCTGGCCCTGATAGTTTCTCTAGCGATTACCTTACTTTGGACAACCGCCTGTAAGGCAACTGAAAACTGTTCTGCCGGTAAAACCTCTTTTAGTTTCTCAACTAAAAACTTCCCTTCCCTATATGCTTCACTTTCAGCAACTATTTTTGAAAACGCCTCTTCGGGAGTACCTGCGATCCAAATCTCCATTTTTACCAAATTACCCGGCCTAAATCCCAACACCTTATAACTCATTGAAGCATAACCCTGGCTCACGCTTTTAATTTTATCGTATAAATTAGTGATAATACCGCGTAAAGGAATCTCATAAATAATAATCGCTCTGTCAAAACTTAAGTATTGGGTATCAATATATTTTCCGCCGAGTGATTTTAAAACTTCCATTAACTTGCTTAAGTAAATTGAGGGAGTTATCAATTCCAAAGACACCCATGGTTCTTCGCTTGATTTAATTTGGCTTACTTGTGGCCAATCTGAGGCTGAATAGATAAAATCTTCTTTTCCTTTCTGGTCAATTATTTTATACACTACCGAAGGTGTGGAAATCACGAGCTCCAAACCGAATTCCCTACGCAACCTTTCAGATATAATTTCAACGTGCAAGGTTCCCAAAAATCCACATCTGTAACCCCGACCTAGCGCCTCCTTGGTTTCAGGCTCGTAAATAAAAGCAGGATCTGAAAGTTTCAGTTTTGCTAAAGCATCTTTTAATAGATCGAAGTCATTAGCATCCTGGGGGTAAAAACTAGCAAAAACCATAGGGCTTGGTTCTTGATAACCGTGTAATGGTTCAATAGAATTATTTATCTTAAACTGAGAACTAATAACTATTGTATCCCCCACTCTTACTTTGCCAGGTTCTTTAATTCCCGTGGCAATGTAGCCGATTTCGCCGGCTGAAAGTTTTTTTTGAGGTGATAAACCCGGATTAAAAAATCCGATTTCTTTTACTTCGGCCTCTGTTTTAGTGGCCATTAATCTTATCTTTTCTCCGCTTGAAATTTCACCATCAATAACACGGACAAAAGCGATAACTCCTTTAAAAGAGTCGTAATTAGAATCAAAGATTAAAGCTCTAAATGGTTTTTGGATATCTATTTCCGGAGCCGGCACAACCTCAATTACTTTCTTTAAAAGCTCTTCGACATTGGCGCCTGTTTTCCCTGATATCTTTAAAACTTCTTTCGGATCTATGTTTAAAAGATTGGCTATTTCCTGCTGGGATTGTTCAATTCTTGCATCAGCTGCATCAATTTTGTTAACTGCGGGAATAATTACCAAGTTTTGTTTTTTAGCCAAATCTAAATTAGCCAGTGTCTGGGCTTGAATGCCCTGGGTTGCATCAACCAGTAAAATGGCGCCCTCAACCGCAGCCAGAGCTCTAGAAACCTCGTAGGAGAAATCAACATGGCCGGGGGTATCAATTAGATTCAAAATAAAATCGCCATAGTTCATCCTCACCGGCTTTAGTTTTATAGTAATCCCCTTTTCTCTTTCCAAATCCATCCTGTCTAAAAATTGGGGCTTCATTTTCTTCAACTCAATGGTTTTGGTAATTTCCAAAAACCTGTCAGCTAAAGTTGACTTGCCATGGTCAATGTGGCTAGAAATAAGAAAATTTCTTATGTTTCCCATATTTTAATTATTTTTATTCCTATTATTTACTAAACCAACTTGGCTATATAAGCCAGTTGCCAATAGCCCTTTCTGCTGCAACTTGAAATTTTGGCTGCAAATTGATAAAAAATTCGTCAGCTTATACTGTGTATAAACCTCCTCATTTTTTACAATTTTCGCTCGAAATTTCTTCGTTTCGCGACGAAAAACTATTGGGCAACTGGCTTAAAATGAAGTTCCGCAAAAGCTTTACCTCAGGCAATCTGAAAAGACCGGCTGTTAACAAATAAATAACCAAACCTAAAATGCCGACAACGCTTGTTTGTAAAAAGAGGATTATAAAGGTTTCAGATCCCAAAAACCCTCCTAGCATTTGGCGCAAAAAATAAGATAAGGCCATTGTCAAAGTTGTAACTAATAAGACCCTACCGAAGAAAAACAACAACTCTTTTGCCTTAAAATCGCCTATTTTTTTCTTTAAAAGAAGTAATAACAAAACAAGCTGGAAAATCGCTGATAAAGAAACAGCTAAAGGCAAACCAACCACAGCCAGGTTTTTCATTCCTTGAATTTTTAGGCCGCTAGCCACCATATTGGAAAAAGCATTATTAAAACTTAAAGCCCAAACAAAAGAATAAGCTAGGGCCGTATTTATAGCCACGCTAATAATACTGGCTATTGTTGGAATAACAGTATTTTTTACTGAATAAAAAGTTTTTGATACCAAATAAATTAACCCCTGGGCAAAAAGGCCGAGCATAAACACCCCAAAACAAGCAGCGGTTAATTTGGTGTCTGTCCAATCAAAACGTCCCGCTCCAAAAACAATCCTTACTAATTGGGCCCTTAAAATGAACGCCAAACCGCTTAATGGAATAATTAAAAAAAGAATCTGGCGAAAAACAGAAACGAATTTCTGCACTAAAGCCTCTTTTTCTCCTTTGGCAAAAGACAATGATAAAGCTGGAAAAACAGCAACGGCAAAAGGAACAGCAATTAAACCTATTATTGGTAAAGACAGGTCGTTGGCTAAATTAAAAACGCTAACACTCCCAGCCAACAAAGTAGAACCAATAATAGTAATTACAATTAGATTAATTTGAGTAGCAGCCAAACCAATAGCCCTTGGTATTGTTAATTTAATAGTTAGCAAAAAATCAGAATCAAAAAAACTAAATATTTTCTTGATTTTAAAACCGGTCTTAAATAAAGCTGGGGCCTGAATAAGTAAATGCATTAAGGCCCCAAAAACAATACCCCAGGCAAGGCCTTTAATACCCATAATCGGCACAAAGAACAAAATACCGACAATACTTCCTAGATTGTAAACTATCGGAGCTAAAGCCGTAATTAGAAATCTTTGGAAAATCCTTAACACAGCTGAAATTATATTGCTAATACCCATCAGTATCGGGCTTATAAACATTATCCTGGTCAGCAGGGTTGTTATCTCTTTTTTATCCATCGAAAATCCTGGCGCGATTAAAGAAGTCAATTGAGGAGCTAAAATAAATAAAACTGCGCAGACCAAAATCAAAACAAGCAAAGAAACATTTAATAAATTAGCTAAATAAGAAAAAGCTTTTTCTTTGCTTTTAACTAAGTTCTGGGTAAATATCGGGACCACTGCCACACTTATGGCTCCTGTCATTAAAACTAAAGCAATAAAGTCGGGAATTCTAAAAGCAGTATAATATACATCTAACTCATTACCTGCGCCAAAACTACTGGTTAATAAACGATCTCTGATTAAACCTAAAACAAAACTCAAAAAAGAGGCAATAGATAAAATCAGGGCAGCAGCTGAAATGCGCTGAGTTTGATGGTTTGATATTCTTTGAAGAAACTTTTTTATCATTATGTTTTTCGGATAATGATTATCGGTGTTTGCTCATCTGCCTGGCCAGCCGGGTTATCTTTTAAAATCTTTAATAATAGTTTTTCTTTGCCTTTTAAGTCCTGGCTCTTGCCCAAAACATTACCGCCCAGATCATTAACATCGGCAACAAAAAAAGAAAAACCAAACTGATTTTTTAATTTATCGCACAGTGAATCGCAGTCCAAAGGACCCAAAAGACCAACATCACCATATTGGGGATAGAATTTTCCGTAAAAGCCGTCCAGTTCATTTATCTGGTGGCCGGCTATTCTGTAAAAGGCGCCTGATATGCCGAATAATTTAGCAACCATACTGCAAATGCCGGCTAAAATTATCCTTGGCAAACCAGCCATATTAATGGCTATCTGCATCTTTAAGGGATTGCCCACTGAAAACCCATAAGGAGTTTTCTTGGCAAACTTGGATAAAAACTTAGCCCAAAAGCCAACCTTAACATCTTTTTTAAAAATTATCCTCTTTTGGATAATAGAAACGATTTTCTGGCCCAAAGCAATAATGTCGCTTTTTTGGGCGACAGGCATAATATACTTCTGGACAATATTTTCAAAACTATCTTCTGAATCAATAAAATGGGTTTTGACGGGATAACGAGCCCATTGCTGTCCATCAACCTCTATTATCAATTTTTTACCTTGGTTGGGATTTATATCCATATATTAGAGTGCAGGATTCGGACCAAAATCAATTGAGCGGAACGAATTTAGTCAATCTTCAAGACACGAGAAGCGATACGTACCTTTAGGTACGTGAGTGACGAGAAACGCCGAAGGTTGGCTAAATTCGCCCGCCCCGAAGGGAAATTAAAAAATGGCCGATTTCTTCGTTGCTCCTCCTCAATGTGGCATTTACCATAATCTCGTTGTCGCGCCTAGAAATCGTCTCATTTTTTAATTTCTCAAGCTGATTCTGGTTCGAACCCTGTACTCTTAATTGTATTCATTTTTTGGGATTTTTCAAATGCTTAGGGCTTGACTTGGTTCCAAAAATTTGGTAAAATATAAAAGTCCTAGTAAGTTAGGTGATCGCTGGCCGCGAAAGTGGCTGGAGGAAAGTCCGAACACCAACGCCCTCAAAAGAGGGGTTAAAATAGTAGCGGCTAACAGCCGCCCACCGCAAGGTGCGAGGTGCGAACAGTGACGGCTTTGATCGAAAGATCAAGCATCCCGGTCCCGGGATAATTCTATAGCAATATAGAGGTGAAACGGCTAAATCCTTATTGGGTGCAAGAACAAAGCAGAAATTCGGGTTAAATTCATCTTGAATTTCTGTTAAAAGTAGTTCGCCAGAGCTAATAAGTAATTATTAGCCTAGACAGATGATCATCCTCGACAGAATTCGGCTTATCGACTTGCTAGGACATCAAAAAATCCGCCTCGGGCGGACTTTTTGATTATAGAAATATTTTAATTCTTAGATTAATGTTTGGCTCTTGCGGGTATTGTCCAACGCTTCATTCACCAACCTGTCTGCTTCTTTGTTTTTTTCTCGTGAGATATATTTAAACTTTATTTTCTTAAAATCCAACCTTAGATTCCATAATTCCAAAAATAATTATTTTATAATTCCTCAATATTGCCATTAGCCAAATATTGGCGAATTTTTTCCCATTCAGTTAGCACTTTTTCTTTACCGATATCGTTTTGATGCCAATTATCCTTGGTAAAACCATAAATATCATAAGTAACCGGAATCAATTCCACAGTTTTAGGAAAATGTTTTTTTAAAGTCATTAGTGCTCTTCGAGAGTGATAATGTTTTACTACGGCAATTATTTTTTTAATTTTAGGGAAACCGATCTCTTGTTCGATTTTCTTTTTTGAAAACAAGACATTTTCTAAAGAGTTGGTCGACTTATTTTCTAAAATCAAACCTTCTTTTTTTACTCCTTTGGCGACTAAATCATTTACCATTTGTTCGGCTTCATTTTGACCAGTAATTTTATTAATACCACCGCTGAGCAATATTCTAGGAACCAGACCTTTTTGATATAACTGAAAAACTTTTTTTAACGCTTCTTGGTGTCTAGTGCCGAAGACAATCGCCAAATCGGCTTTGCGGAGTTGAGAATCTAAAAAAATGTATTTGGTAATTTTTTTTATTTCTTCTTTTTTCATAAATAACTTAGTTAGTGATAATTATATATAAAAAGGGGCAGTTTGACAATCTGCCCCCGACGCACTACTTTTCGTCTTCCCAAAAGTAATGCTCTGTCATTGTATTGAGATCATAATCCTGAAGGATTTCCGCTACTGATTCAGCGACTTTCTCGCTGTCAAACGATTTGACTGGCAACGATTCAAACGGTTGGATTAACCCTTTTCGTTCAAGAATTTCCATTTGGCTAATTACCGCTGGTTCCAGATTTTCGGTAGACTGTTCGTTAATCAAGGTGCGCAGACCTCTTAAGAGATTGCTATCAACCGGGAATATCCGAGAACCGACCAAATCCAAGCAGTAGCTAGCGTCGTTTTTGCAAAACGGATACAGCCGAAACTGCCACGCACAGGAAATTTTCAGCGTTTCCCGAGCCTTGAGATAAGCAACGACTTGATTGATCCGATCCTGAACTTCTTTAAGCAAAGCTCTTATCTCGGCTCGATCGGCTCTGTCGACCCTTACCCAACTAATGAGTCTAACCATAATATCAGCTTGAATTTCCCAAATCAGCCGTAGATATTTGTCATACTCTTGTCTGGCGTTAAACGAGGTTGACTTCTTTAGCCGAGCGACAATATCCTGGCAGTCCGCCTGCATCGGATCAATAATCCTGCTCCATACCAACTTTAAAGATTTGAAAACCCGTGCCACGCCGTTGTCGACAGTATATTCATGATATCCCTCCTCAAAAGGAACGAGTTTTAACCGACCGCAGGCCAATAGTTGATCTTTGATTTCGGTTGAATCGTGAACTTTCAGGGTTTTTGAAATACTTACGCCAAAAGATCTCGTTACTCGTAGAAATTCAAGGTCGGTCTCCAACTGACCTAAACTGGAATAGGGATTAAACATCATAAACCCTGGAATTACGCTAAAACCCAACTCTTCAAGTAAGGTGAGCTTCTCGCTGATCTGAACTAGTGAAATCTCTTTTTATACTCCCGCAATATAGCGGGCACGGTCGACTCAATGCCTACTAGTAAGCGCTCAAAGCCAGCTTTACGCATCAATGCCATAACCTTATGTTCAATGTCGTTGATGCGACAATAAGCCATAAGACTGACTTTAACCCCTCGTCTAATAATTTCCTCGCAAATTCCGATTACTCTTTCACGTCCAGTCTCGCCAGGACCGAAAATGTTGTCGTCATTAAACTTAAACATACCGATGTTGTAATCCCGATTGATGTTTTCCATTTCGTCGACAACGTTTTCCGGACCCCGACCGCGCCAACGAGGACCAGGGTTCTTGCATTTAAAAGCGTTCTGAGGACAAAAAGTGCAATTGCCGTAACAACCGCGACTTGAAATCAGATTGGCATACCCCATGCGCCCGAAAGCGTCAGTCAGAAAATCCCGACTCGGAAACGGTAACGTATCAAGATCTTTAATTAAAGGCCGCGGCTGATTAATTACCACAGAAGTGCCGTTATGGTAAGCCAACCCCGAAACACAGTTCCAGGGACTGCCGTAGTCAAGACATTCAACCAGATCGAGAAATGTCTTTTCACCTTCACCAACAACCACCGAATCAATCTCCGTCGCGCGATTCAAAAAATCCTCAGTGCATAATGACGGTAAATAGCCACCCGAGGTTATATGACCGACAAAACCGCGTTTCCGAAGCAGTTCAACTGTCTTAAGAACCGAGGGTGCCGCACGCTGGGTAAGTGAAAATCCGACTACAGCGGGATTGTGGAAAAGAACAATGTCGACAGTCTGCTCCACCGACAAACCGTAGTAATCGGCTTGAAGAACAGATACTTCATAATCTTCACTTCTTAAAACCGCCGCCAGGTACAAAAGGCCCAAGGGCTCTTTTGACTCGTGATCGCCAATCCGATTCCCCAAATAGACGTTAGGTAACACCAATAGAACGTTCATAGTTGTACCTCCTTGGTTTTTTCTTGGGTTTTTCGAGCGATGAAGAAATACTGACCTTGCCAGCGATGTCGCTTAATCTCGCCGCTGTCGTAACCAACTACCAAACTGTCAACAACGTCAAATCCGCTCTTGACTAATAATCGCCGAACCTCGCCGTAAGAAAACCCGTGGACGAAACCTCTTATCCGTCGGCCGTTTAACGACAGGGTAAAGAATAAATTGCCCCGGTTTTCTAGGTCAGGGAATAAAGACCTGACGTACGTTCTAAGGGCGGTAAAAACCGATTGTCTAAAACTTAAACCTTCGCCCAAATGCCACCGGTTCATGAAATCAACAAATAACAACCCAGAAGGCTTAAGCACTCGACGGAACTCCCGAAAAGCTCTAATTCGTTGAGTTGGAGTGCCCAAATAACCGATGACGTTAAACAAACAGGTTATCGCCTCAAAAGATTCTTCCTAAAAGGGCAGAGAACGCATATCAGAATGTACTAAACCGGCCAGACCTTTTGTTTTGGCAATTGCCAGCATTTTTGGTGAAATATCGGATCCATAAATTTCAATCATTGGTAAAGCAGAAAAAATAGATTTTGTTCGAGTCCCTGTTCCACAACCAACGTCCAAAACTTTACCTGCTTTCAATCCCTCTCCAGTCATTTTTTCGACAATCAGTCTGTTAATTGCCGATAAGTATTTATTCCTCGCTGAAGACTTAATCTCGTATTGATCGGATAAAGCGTCGAAATGATCACAAACAAGCGAAACAATTTCGTTATCCTTCATGGCGTGATCTCCTTCGTTTAGTTGTTAACGTGCTTTTTTACCTAAATTTATTATCACCAAATTTTAAAGTTTTGTCAAGGGAAAGAGGTAATGTATACAGACATATTGCACTTTTCTGGTAGTCTAAGGGCATATGAAAACTATGCCCAAATCAACAAAAGAAGAGAAGTTCAGGTGGATAAAACCCATTCTGGATAAAGAGATATCAATTAAGGACATGCCAAGGTCTGTCTTTTCTCGGAAAGGTCCTTAAAGTATTGGTTGGCTGCCTTTAAGGAGTTCGGCATCGATGGTCTGGAAAACAAATCAAGAAGGCCAAAAACCAATCCACGAGAAACGCCGATACGGATTAAAGAACGCATTATCGAGTTAAGAAAAGAAAAGAACGAATGCGCTCTGAAAATACAATGGGATTTAGAAGACGAAGGAATAGGCATACATTTTCAAACAATTCAAAAAATAATTAAAATTGAGGGATTAACAAGAAAATACCGAACAAGGAAAATACATTACAACTATGTTAGAATACCATTAAAGAAAGGCGAGTTAGTGGAAATTGACGTTAAGTTTGTCCCGGATAGAATAGAGGGACAGAGATATTATCAATTCACTGCCATTGATTGCTCTTCAAGGTGGAGATATATGCAGGCATACGAAAACGCAGACAACGTGAGCTCGATAGCATTCTTAGAAGAATTGATGAGTGTTGCTGATTTCAAAATTCAAGCAGTAAAGACAGACAACGGCTCCTGTTTCACCAATAGATACACCGGCTACAATAAATCGTCCGACCCGTTAAATCTAAGACTGCATGCCTTTGATATTCTGTGTAGCAAGCTGGGAACTCCACACTGTTTGATTGACCCAGGCAAACCGCAGCAGAACAGCTTTGTGGAACGATCGCACAGAACAGACCAGCAGAAGTTCTACGACCAGCTAATTTTTCAATCGTTTGAAGATTTAAAGTACAAATTAAGATTGTGGAATATGTATTACAACGATACCAAGCATTGCGGACTTAATGGTAAAACACCTAATCAAGCTCTTAGATTATTCTGAGTGCAAAATGTATGTATCTAAAACAAAGAAAAAACCCGTGTTCCCACGGACTTTTTGATTAGTATTTTCATATTAATGTTTGGCTCTTGCGGGTATTGTCCAACGCTTCATTCACCAATCTGTCTGCTTCTTTGTTTTTGTCTCGTGAGATATATTTAAACTTTATTTTCTTAAAATCCAACCTTAGATTCCATAATTCCAAAAATAATTTTTGGATTTTCTCGTTTAAAACCTTATACTCGCCGTTGACCTGCAAAACCAAAAATTCAGAATCGCATCTTATTTCAATTTCCGTATGTTCAGCAAGTTTTTTACCAAAAAGCGCTTTGAATTTCTTCAGGGCAAAAATTACCGCCTGATATTCAGCTTCATTATTTGTTAAATTATCCCCCAGATATTCTCCGTATTTTTTCAGCTCCTGCTCTTTCTCGTTATAAATCGCAACACCTATTGCTGAAGGCCCCGGATTTCCCCGAGAGCCGCCGTCGGTATAAATGATAAATTTTTTCACGGTTTGATAAAATATTTAGTTAAACATTTTTTAAATTGTTCCAAATTCTCATTTTTAACTCTGAAACCTGATGCCGGAGGATGCCCGCCATAAGTTATCAAAAGGTTTTTGCAAGAATTCATTGCGTCAACTGAATTTAATTCTTTGGAAACCCTTACCGAGCCGTAAGATTCGGACTCGCCCTTTTTAAATATGAAAGCCGGTTTCCCATATTTTTGAGAAAGTATTGAAGCAACAGAGCCGGCTAAAATCAAAGGCCAGGAGGAATCTCCCTCAAATATAATTGCTTCTGTTAGTTTGGCTGCTATTTTTCTTTCAACTGCCCGGACCATTTCTTTCACCTGAAATTGTTTTTTATCGGCCCTGTCGATTAAATTTTGAGCTATTTTCTTGGCTTCTTCAAAAGAAGGGGTAATTAAAAGAAGATATACTTGGTTAATATTATCTATTATCTCACAAGTATTTAGGGCTGCAATAATTTTTTGAAGGTTGCCCCTGCTATCACCTAAAATCTCAAAGAACGCCCGCAATCCGGGCCGAAAAGTATTGGGGAAAACACTTAAACCCTCTTCAATAAAAACCTTATTATCCTCTTCTTGAGGCATCATATCTGCCAAGGTTGCCAAAGCGGTCAATTCAAGAAAACTGTTTTTCAGATTCCCGGAAGGTTTTTCTCCCAAAAGAACCTGAGAAAGTTTAAAAATTATTCCCGCAGTCGCTAACCCCTTAAAGGGATATTTATCACCTTTTTGTTTGGGATCAACAACAACTGATGCTTCGGGAAGACGGCCTAATATCTGATGATGGTCAATAATAACTATTTCGAATCCTCTTTTTTTAGCCAACCTTACTTCTTTAAAGTTCCCTATACCTAAATCCAAAGAAATAAGCAATGATGGTGTTATATCTTTTAATTGGTCAAGAGCTTTCTCGGTAATGCCATAGCCGTCATTTTCCCTATTGGGAAAAAAAACAGCAGAGATTTGACCGCCCAAATTCTGAATGGTTTCTTTTAATATTACAACCGAGGCAACGCCGTCTAAATCCGCATCGCCATAAAGTATGATCTTCTCTTTGTTTTTTACGGCTTTTAAAATGCGCTTAGCGGCTTTTTTTAAGTTTTTTATTTCTGTCATCCTTTTGGTCTTAATGCCTCCAAACCAGGGAGCGGCTCTCCGGCGATAAAACTTAGCATAGCTCCTCCACCGGTTGAAACATGGTCAAATTTGGAAATCAGGCGCTTTCTATTTAAGAATTCTATTGTTTCTCCCCCTCCGGCCACGGAAAAACAAAACCATTTTCTGGCAATTGCTTTGGCGATTTTAAAAGTTCCTTTCTGAAATTCCTCTTTTTCCGTCATTCCAAAAGGACCATTCCAAAAAATTGTCTTTGCTTTTCTAATTTTCTTTTTAAAAAGCTTTATTGTTTTTGGCCCTATATCTAATCCTTTTCCCTCGCAAATAATACTATCAACCGGTCCTATTAACTTTTCTGGATATTTAAAAACCATTCCTGTTTTTTCTATTTCTTCTTTAATTAAGCCACTTATTAAAACAAAATCAGCAACTTCTAAAATTTTATCAATAACTTTTGATTTCGTCCCTACTTTTTTCCCGCCGATCAAAGCAATCATCGGCTTTTTCGGATTTTTCAATAACCTTTCCAGATTTTGAATTTCTTTTTCGATTAAAAAACCGATGCCACATGGCAAGTACTGAGGAACCCCGACAACCGAAGCGTGAGACCTATGGCAAACGCCAAAAGCATCGTTAATATAAATATCGCCGAGCCGTGAAAGAGATTTGGCAAACTCTGGGTCGTTATCGGTTTCCTCTTTGTAAAATCTTAGATTTTCTAAAAGCAAAATTTCGGAGGGCTCTAAACCAAAAATATATTTTTCAATCTCATAACCCTTGCAGCTTGGCGTTTTTGTTATAGAAACATCTAAGTGTTCTGATATTTCCAAAATTTCTATTAATCTTTCTTGAATTTTATCCATCTGCAACTCAGGCACCATTTCCCCCTCCGGATTCCCTAAATGGCTCATTAAGATTATTTTTGCCTTTTCTTTAAGTAAATATTTTATTGTCGGAATCGTCTGGCGGATTCTAAAATCATTTAAAATGTTCCCTTGCTCGTCTAAGGGAACATTGAAATCACATCTTACCAAAACCCGTTTGTTTTTAACATTAAAATCGCGAACGGTTTTCATTATTTTTAATACTGAGTATTATTCTAAAATTTTACTGTTTCCCCCGGCTTTATCTCTCCTTTTTTTGTCTTGTCTTCTATTGTCTCGCTCTCTTTTTTAGGATTTTCTTCTTTTCCTTCTTCTTCTTTTTTCTCAAGCCCCGTTAGAGGCTTAATAACCATACCCTGAGGTTTTTTCTCAGACCTCTCAGCCTCTAACGGGGCAAGCGATTCTTCTAGGGCTTTTCTTAATTCTGCTATATCCACCTCTTTTCTTTTTGGTTTTTCTTTCTCAATCTTTTTTCTCGGGTACGAAAAAGGAACTGCTTCTTTCCCAAACGCCTCTTTCAGAGAAATCATTGGTTTTTCTACTGCTCTTTCTCTTTGATTAAATTCCATCCTAGAAGGACTATCCTCACGGGGTTTTGTTGGGTTTATTCTGTTAAATTGTTCGTCTCGGCGAACACCACCTGGGCTCCCTTCGGGACGAGATTTAGCTGGATGAATTTTTTTAAGGCAGTTCTTGCAATAAACCGGCCTTCCTTTTTCCGGCTGGAAAACAACTTTTGTAGGTTTGCCGCAAGAAGAACACTGGGCGTCATAAAGGGTTGGTGCTTCTGAATGAGCTCTAGCAACCGGCTTCTGCTGCTGTTGTTCCGCTAAACCTGTCCAACGTCTGATTTTGTCTTCAACTATCTCTCTTTTGACGCTATACCTTTCCCGGCTGGCTTTGATAATTTTTTCCCTATTGGATTCTTCTTCTACGGGAAGCGGCGGCAGAGTTTCTGCTGAAAAAGGACGGCCAGCCATTCCATCAATCATTAATTTCAAATAAATATTATATTTAGTTAAACTAACCAAATCCTGGGCGGTAAAATCCGGCATAAACTCTCTTTCCAAAAACTCGGCGTCTTCGGCTCCTATTCGGAAAAGAATCAAGGTTCCGACATTGCCGAAAACAGCGTCTCTTACCTCTTCTTCCATTTGAGTGATGTATTGATGTCCTAAAGTTAGACTTAATCGATATTTTCTGGCTTCAGATAGAATGTTGGCAAAAGACATGGTAGCAAAGTTTTGGAATTCATCAACATAGAGATAAAAGTCCCTTCTTTTTTCCTCGGGAATATCCACTCTCGACATTACCGCTAATTGAATTTTTGTGATTAAGAGGGCTCCTAAAAGCCTTGAATTGTCTTCCCCTATTCTTCCCTTAGATAAGTTGAGAATTAATATCTTTCCCTCGTCCATAATCTTTCTCATATCAATAGTTGATTTTACCTGGCCGACTATGTTTCTAATTAATGGATTTGAAACGAATTGGCCGACTTTATTTTGAATAGCAGCTGTTGCTTCTATTTCGTAACGCTGAGTATAACGGGCGTATTCATTAACCCAGAATGACTTAATTACCGGATCTGTTACTTTAGCCACCACCTTCTCCCGATATTCGACATCTGCCAGCATCCTGTTAACGCCCAAAATAGTTGATTCGGGGTATTCGAGAAGGGCCAAAATAGTATTATTTAAAATATATTCCATTCTGGCTGACCAAACGTCGGGCCAAACCTTTTTAAAAACACCCATTAACCCGCCCGCCACTAAATGGCGGTATCTGAAATCAACTTGTTCCATCACGTTGAAGGCGATCGGGAAATCAATATCAGCCGGATTAAAATAAACCACATCGTTTACTCTTTTTGAAGGAATAAAATCCAATAATCCTTCAGATGCCTCACCGTGAGGATCAACAAAAGCCATCCCATTGCCTTTTTTAATATCTTGAATAGCCATATTCTCCAAAAGAACCGTCTTACCCATGCCGGTTTTACCAATAACATAAACGTGCCGCCTTCTATCATCGAGCTTTATTCCAAATTTTTTTCTTTGGTTGCGAAAGGTTGTTTCGCCTAAAAGAGTTATTTCTTCTTTCATAAAAATAATGCCAATATGCTAATTCAATGCTAATTTCGCGAATTGCGAATCGATTCGTAATTTGTAGATTGGCATATTATTTGTAGATTAGCATCATGTTGTTATTCTACTGGTAAATCAGGCGGCGGGCCACCCTTCTTGGCTTCTACCCGGGTTACTGTAGGGATACTGATTCCGCTAATTTTAGTGGGAAAATGAAAAAGAGTAGCTAATTCCTCGGTGTTAAAAATAGGGCATAGTTCCAGCAAATCTGGAAATAGCGGCGGGAATCTCAAAACATAATAAATAAAAAGCTTTTTTTGCCTTAAAAACTTTCTTCTTGCCCGCCAAATATAGTGAATTTTTGACCTTGTTTTTAATGAGAAACGAAAATGATTTAAATTCTGGGCTGCAAAATGCATAAAATAGGCCCTAACAATTTTTCCATGAGGACCGTGAAAAGCATCTCTTTTGGCTAAATAAAGACCCCTGATACTAGTTTTAAAAGCTAATTTTTTAATTTTTTCTTCAATTGCTGCAAGAATTTCTCTTTCTCCTGGCGTGAGAATCATTTCTTTTTCTCCCTCTTCGGAACGAGCCGGAGACAGAAATTTTTCTTCCCCTTCTTTTGGCGGAGAAAAAAGTCCAAAAGCTATCGCGCTAATTACCTCTTGAATATACTCCACAAAAGACTTGGTTTTCTTTTCCGGCCTTCTGGAAAGTTTGGCGATTAGTTTTTTCGCCTCCTCTCTCCAAGGAATATCTACGTCAGCAACAGGTGTGGTTATCATTTGGAACCAAACTTGCTCCCCCGGCCCTACTCTGGCCATATCCTCAAGCAAAGAAACAATAGGATCAATTCTTTTTTCTTCTTGAGATATTCTTTCACCTTGAGGTTCAAAAAACTTTGAATATGTCTTAATGGGATAACTGTTTTCCCGACCTAAAATATAATCCTCTCCATAAAGATCCCAATCTTCGTTGGGAATGTTCTGAGGAACATTTTTGGTATAATCAGCCGCTGGTGTAATCTCTAATTCTGGGTAATGCGAATAAAGAACCGATTCAATAACATGACGATGGTCGGTTGAACATCTGATATAAAAGTGAATTTCCCCCTCAATGCTTGCTATTTCCCAAGAACACCAATATGGACCCAATGGCAATTCTCCTTCGCACCATATTTCCCTCCAATTTGGTTTATCAACAATACTCCAAATAACGCTAAAAACATCTTCCATCGCAGAAAGAGGGGCTAAAACTTCTTTTGGAGGAATAAGCTCTAACATCACCCATTTGTTTTTTGGATACCAAAAATCCCATCCTACCCACCACAGATAAAGGCTTTGCAAACGATAGGCTAAAATAAGGGGGGCTAGCAACCACCACCAGACCCTTAATACGGGAACGGCAAAAACAACTGCCAGCAAAATCAGCCACCAAAAGGGAGTCCAGATGATTTTCTTCGGCGCTTCCAACCACCAAAAAAGGTCAACAAATTTCATAAGCAATAAATAAATATAATGTAATTAAAAAAGCTGGGGTATATATTCCAGCAAAAGTGAAAACGCGATTACTACTAAAAAACCGACTATAAAAAACTTAAACGTATAAAGCAGCGGAACTATTAAATAAGTAAACCTGGCCTGATGCCAGTAATAGGTCAGGCCAAAAAATATTGCGTAAAAAACAATTGTTAATAAAAAAAGTATCTTTATTAACAAGAGAAAGTATATCATAATCCTTATTCTTGTATTATACTACGCGGTTTGGGTTTTTCTCAAGATATATTTCCCTTGCTCGTCTTTCAAAAAATATTTCTTGTCGTTCAAATTCATTAGAACGGTGTTTTTCGCCACGAGACGTTGGGAAAGCACTCTTTCAATGAGCTTATCTTTTGCTACGGGTCCGCTGTTCTCTTTCATAATATTAATAAGAACATCTTTAACGGTCCCTGGGTTGTACCCCCATGATTTTAAAGCGTATGTACCTCTTCCCACCAAAACAAATCTTTGGTCTTTTATTAATTCATTATGAACGGTCTGAGGAAGAGTTTTCTTATTCGGCAAGTTATAGTTAAACTTATCAATAAGACCAGCCACCTTAGTGAAGTGAAGCGGTTTTTCCTCTTTTTTAAACACCAAGAAAGCCCTATCCCTTACTCCTCTTGGGTTAATTTCCGGCCATTCAACTAAACCTATTTTTTCTTCGTTGTTTTCTTTAATGTTTTTTGACACTTCAAGATAAGATAAAAGGGCATTAGTATTTAAATTATATTTAGAGCTAAAATTGGTTAAAAAATCTTTCTTGGCCAAAAGATTATTGTCTTTTTTGAGACCGGCAACAAAAGAAGATAAATTTTTCTTAATGGTCTGTTCGCCGTCTGGCAAGATTGTCCAAAAAGAATAAAAATCTCTTTTTTCGCAAACGCGGGAAAATTGCTCTCCCAAGCTTAGTAAAAACAAAATATAGGGTTGAAAATTATCTCCACCCAAATCCGCTAAAACCAGGTCTTCCCTTTTAAAATTGCCGCTGTTTTTAAAATAAGTTAAAAATTCTTTAAATAGTTTATCTAAAGTTTCTTTCTTTTGATTTTTAATATGGGAAAAACCCGTTGCCTCTATCTGGCGCACTCTTTCTCGGGTAAGGTTTATGCTGCTGCCGATTGATTCCAATGTTTCTCTTTCTTTTTGGCCTATGCCAAAACGCCGGCTGAAAACTTCTTTTGTTTTGGCCGGAAGATCCTTTATTAAAGAGGAATATGTTTGTGAATAGTTGGTTTTTGACATAAAAATAAAGGTTTTATTAATTGTTATTGTCTATTTTGCCATATTAAATATAAGCTGTCAAGTTAAATATTCGGGGACTTTCGCTCTTTCCATTTCAGCCAAGTAACCAACAGGGGCGCTGCTAAAAATAAGGAAGAATAGGTTCCCGCCACAATTCCCACAATTAAAGTTAAAGAAAAGTATTTAAGGGTTTCTCCTCCCAATAAAAATATCGCAAAAAGCACTAAAAGCGTACAGGTTCCCGTGCTAAGCGATCTGAAAATTGTTTCATTAAGACTTTTGTTAACCAGCTCCTTAAAATCATCACCCCTTCTTTTTAAAAGACTTTCTCTCACCCTGTCAAAGATAATAACTTTATCGTTTATAGTGTAGCCCAAGATGGTAAGCAGGGCCGTGATAACGGGAATGTTAAACTGAGCGTTATAATATTTTCCCAAAATCGCAAAGAAACCAATAGTTAATAAAACATCGAAAGTAAGGGCAATAATTGAAATTACGCCGTACTGCCAGCTTGAAAGAGGCCAAGAAACATTCTTAAAAGCAATACTGATATAAACAAGAAGAACTATTAAAGAAACGACTACTAAAACAATGGTCTTTTCTCTTAATTCCCTGCCTATTGTGGGACCTATGTTTTCAAATCCCTTTTCTTCAAGGTTAGAAAGCTCTTGGAGTTGAGAAACAATTTTTTGATGGGTCTCGCTGTCAATTTCTTTTGTTTTAATTACAACCTCTCTTTCCCCTCTTGGTTGAATAATTATCTCCCCCAGTTCAAGATTATTTATTTTCTCTTGAATTAATTGGTTTGAGGGCCGATTTTCAAACTCAACTTCCAAAATACTGCCACCTGTAAAATCAATCCCGAATTTCAAACCGAAAGAGAGCAAGCAGACAACAGCTAACACTAAAAGCAAAAGAGAAAGAAGATAATAAATTTTTGTTATTTTTAGAAACTGTATGTTCATGCTTTTTTTATCTTTTTATTTCCAAAGCCACATTGGTCTTGGCGTTTTTCCTCTTGAAAAAAACTTTAAAAAATGGTTGGTGATAAAAATTGAAGTAAACATGCCGATTATATTACCCAACATTAAAGTTAGGGCAAATCCTTTTACAAAACTGGTGCCGAGAAAGAATAAAACTAAAGCAACTAAAATAGTGGTAAAATTCCCATCGCGGATTGAGGGCCACGCTCTTTTCAAACCCTCGGCAATGCTCTGCTGAAAGGTTTTACCGCTTTTTATTTCTTCTCTCATACGAGAGAAAACCAAGATGTTGGCATCGACGGCCATACCCATTGATAATATAAAACCGGCGATTCCGGCCAAGGTCAGGGTAATTGAAAAAAGCTTAACCAAACTTAACATTAAGACGATATAAAATAATAAGGAAAAAGAAGCAAGAAGGCCCGGGATTCTGTAAAAAATAATCAAGAAAAGAAGAATCGCTAAAAATCCTAAAATTCCCGCCAAAAGCGATTCTCGCAAGGAAACCTCTCCCAGAGTAGGGCCTACTGCTTTTTGAGAAATCGGAGTACCTATTTTAACAGGCAGAGCGCCAGAGTTTAACCGCCTTACGATTTCGTTTGCCCTCTGGGTACTCATATCTCCTGTAATTACCGCCTTACCTCCGGATATTTTATCTTGGACAATCGGCGCATAAATATCGGCTTGAGTGATTTGGTTATCAGCGTCAGTATCGACAATAGACATTCCGTCTAAAAATATAGCTAACGGATTTCCCACATTTCGTTCCGTAACCTGCTCAAACAATACTGCTCCTTCGTCGTTAAATTGAAGTTGAATCGTCGGCTTATAACTTGTTTGATCAAAAACAACTTGTGATTTCTTTAAATATTTGCCTGTTAATTCCGTGGGTTTAAAATATGGGTGCTGAAAAGCCAATTCCCAATTTTCAACTTCCTGCATCTCTTCAATTGTTTTGCCCTGAACTTCTGTTATTTTATCTATAATCTGTTTTGTTTCTTCTTCTGTCCTCTGCTCTAAAAATTCAAGATATGGCGTCTCACCTATCATTCCTATTGCTTCATCAACATCTTTTATCCCGGCCAACTCAACAATTAACCTGTTTTCTCCGCTTACTTGGACTGATGGCTCTGTCACTCCAAAAAGGTTAACCCTTCTTTCAATAACATCTCTGAGCCCTGCCATTACCTCTGCTTTATCTTTATCATCAATATTAGTTAAATCAGCTTCGTAAATTAAGCTTACCCCGCCTTGTAAATCCAAACCTAATCTAAATGGCTTTGTCCAAAAATGAGAAAAATTTAAAGAAAGCCTTTGATTCAAAAGATCAACGCCCTTATTAAAATAATCGGAGTAAACAAAATTCCCAGCGAAAAATGCCAGGAGCAAAATACCGATAAAGATTAGGTTTTTATGCCGCATTTATTAATAAAAATTATCTTGTATAATATTTGTAAGTGAGGAAGAATGGAAAAAATTTATTTTTGCCTTTTGACCGAACGCGCAAATATGTGTTAAAAACACAATACCTTTTTTCTGGTAAATAATCAAGGCTATTCTAACTTTTCTAATATCTTTAATTCTAATCTATCAGTATTTGTATCATAGATAGCAAAAGTGGGTTTATATATCTGGCCGGCTGCTTCGCCGGGGTTTATCATTCGGCAGTCCCCTGTTCTTTCCTCCCAAGGACGATGAGTATGACCGTAAAATACCAAGTCGTATTTCGCGGTTTGCGCTAATTCTTTTGCGGTTCCCGGATAATGTGTAAAGGATATTCGTTTTCCACCAAATTCAAATTCTATTTTTTCCGGCAAATCTTTTAAATTATGATCGGCATTTCCTCGAACGAATTTTACCTCACCCTTAAAATTATTTTTGATTTCATCAGTTGCTTCTTGTGAATTAATATCACCGCAATGTAAAAGCAAGTTGATTTTTTCTTTATTCAACCAGTCAACCACTTTTTTTATATTCGTTAAATTATCGTGAGTGTCTGAAATAATCGCAATTTTCATTAATTTTTTAAATCAACGATATAACTTTTTAAAAATTTAACAATCGCCATTACGGTTTCGTCCTTAAATTTCGGGCTGCTTGTTGCCACCCAAACGGCAAAATTGTAAAACTCTTTTTGATCAACGCTAATCCATTTCTTGTTCTTGTGCAAAAAAACCATCAGAGTCGTCATTGCTATGCGTTTATTGCCATTCTGAAATGGATGATTTTTAATTATGAAATAAAAAAGGATTGCGGCTTTGCCGATCAATCCTTTGTATAAGAATTTTTTCTCAAACTTTTGGAATGGAGCGAATATTGAACTTTCCAAAATGTGTGGAAAACGAGTCGCAAAATCCGGGATTGGTTCATCGAAAGACATCAACTCTTTTGCTAATCTAAAAGCAGTATATTCCATTTCTTCAACAGACAATAATTTTATCATGTATCCCCAAGCATTTTTAAGGTTTGACCGTATTCTTTAACGGTTTTTTTGACAGCTGCGTCTATTTCTCTTTTGCCTTCATCTGAAATTCCCATCGGCAGGATACCAGTCAGATTTTTTTTACGTATAATAAAACTTCTGCCGACTTTCATGGCTTTAATCTTTCCTTTTTTAATCTTTTTGAAAACAGCAACTCTGCTTATGCCTAAAATTTTCGCAAGTTCTGCTGTTGATAGAAATTCTTTATTTTTCATAAAAGATATACGTTAACTAATTAATTATATGTTAACAGTGGATAACCGCTTTGTCAACGGTTAACGGAGTTTTTCCTGGTTATTTCTTGTCTTTTTTACCGACCGTGACAGTGCTTATATTTCATTGGTCGGCCATCGGGATGTTTCGCCCCACATGGACAGGGATCATTGCGACCTACTGTTTTTTTATCTCCGACTTTTATTGGCTGCGGCTGAATCGGCTTTTGTTTTGTTACTTCTGCTTTTAAAATGCTGTTGGCGATCACTGCTTCAACCTCGCTTAATAATCTCTGGAACATTCTTCTGCCTTCGTTTTTATACTCTATCAAAGGATCCTGCTGGCCATAAGCCCTCAATCTAACAGAATCCCGCAGATACTCCATATTTTCCAAGTGTTCTATCCAAAAAGTATCTAAAGCCCGCAAACAAACCAGTTTATCAATCTGTCTCATAACATCCTGACCAACTTCTTTTTCTTTTTTATTGTAATCTTCTTCTGAAACTCCATTCTTTTTTAAAATTTCCAAAACATATTCTTTTAAAGTATTATTTTCAGCTCGTTCCAAAATCTCTTTCCTTTTTTTATAAAACACCCCTCGGTGTTTATTCATCACTTCGTCGTATTCTAAGACATGCTGCCTGACATCAAAATTAAATCCTTCAACTTTTGCCTGGGCTGATTCAATCACCTTAGAAATCATACCCGACTCTATTGGTTCGTCTTCCGGCACTTTAAATGTTTCCATTATTGGTTTTATCCTGTCGCCGCCGAAAATTCTCATTAAATCGTCCTCTAAAGATACAAAAAACTGGCTGGAACCCGGGTCTCCCTGTCTGCCAGACCTTCCTCGCAATTGGTTATCAATCCTTCTGGCTTCATGCCTTTCAGTACCAATCACGTGCAATCCGCCTGCTTCAATAACTTTTTTCTGGTCCGTTGGATCAGACGGATTTCCGCCCAAAACAATATCAACTCCCCTACCCGCCATATTAGTAGCAATAGTAATGGCGCCGGTTTTTCCTGTTTGAGCAATAATTTCCGCTTCTTTCTGGTGATTCTTAGCGTTTAAAATATTGTGGGGAATTCCTTCCTTCTCTAATAATTTGCCCAGATACTCATTTTTATCAATTGAAACTGTACCAACCAGAACCGGCTGGCCAACCTGATAACATTTTTTAATTTCTCTTACGACTGCTGTAAATTTACCGTTAACAGATTTGAAAATTTTATCAGACGCATCTTTCCTTACCATTGGTTTGTTGGTTGGAACGGAAATAACATCAAGCTTGTAAACCTTATCAAATTCTTCTGCTGAGGTTAGGGCTGTACCCGTCATACCTGACAGGGTTTTGTACATTCTGAAATAGTTCTGGAAAGTAATTGTTGCCCAGGTTCTTGATTCCTCTTGGACTTTCACTCCTTCTTTTGCTTCAACTGCCTGATGAAGGCCCGAGGACCATCTGCGCCCCGGCATTAATCTGCCGGTGAACTCGTCAACTATTACAACCTCACCCTCTTTTACCACATAATCCCTGTCTTTTTGAAAAAGATTTCTGGCTTTTAGGGCTGACTCTAACTGGTGGGTTGTAGCAATATCATTTTCCAGCCAAGGATCAGAACCCAAATCTTTTACTATTTTATTCTGACCGCCTTCGGTAAAGGTGACTGCTTTCATTTTCTCATCAATTTCATAATCTTCTTTTTCTTTCAGCCGACTGATAACTTTGGCAAAATGATAATATTTTTCAGTTGATTCTCCGCCTGGCGAAGAAATTATTAATGGCGTCCTCGCTTCATCAATTAAAATTGAATCAATTTCATCCACAATAGCAAAATTATGGCCCCGCTGAACCTGCTCTTTTAAATCATAAACCATATTGTCCTTTAAATAATCAAAGCCAAACTCATTGTTGGTGCCATAAGTAATGTCTGCCAAATACGCTTCTTGCCTGGAAACCGGTTTTAAAAAATCTTCTATAATTTTAAAACCCCCAAGCTTATCACGCATTTGGTCTTTTTCTGTGTCGGGTTTTTTGTAATCAGGGTCGTATAAAAACGACTGGGCATGATTAATGCAGCCAACAGTTAGCCCTAAAAAATTATATATCTGCCCCATCCAAACAGTATCTCTTATGGCCAAATAATCATTAACCGTAATAATATGAACTCCTTTTCCTGTTAAAGCATTTAAATATGCAGAAAGGGTTGCAACTAAGGTTTTACCTTCCCCGGTTTTCATTTCAGCAATCTTGCCTTGGTGCAAAGTAATGCCGCCCATTAGTTGAACGTCAAAATGCCGCTGCTTTAGCGTTCTTTTTGCTGATTCCCTAACTAAAGCAAAAGCTTCGGGCAGCAGCTCGTCTAAACTTTTCCCCTGAGTTATTTTCTCTTTTAGTGCTTGGGTAGCTTGCGAAAGGTCCTTGTCGGATTTATCTTTGAATCCTGCTTCAAGCAAGTTTATTTGGGAAACTAACGGATATAGTTTTTTTAAGTATTTTTGGTGAGTATCGCCAAAGATTTTCGTAATTATTGACATTGTTTTTTATTTTGAGTAAAGCGAAAATCAAGGTTCTGCCAGGAGGCATGGTTCTTATTTTAGATGAAAAGGACTTAAACAACAAGCCCCGCCTAAGCGGGGCTTGTTGTTTTGTTGAGTTATTTTATTTACTTTTTAAAACCTCGGATAACCCTTGATAATCCTACTAGAACTAATATCACAATAATGATTATCAGTAATATGTAAATCGGCCTGTTAAGATTAACCCCCAGCAAACCAGCCAACCATCCTTCTGATTCGGAAATTATCTGTTGTCCTTCTTTCAAGAAGTTAATCTGGACATTATCTGAATCCGAACCGCTGGCAGTAGTAATTGTTCCTACAACATCAGCTGCTGGCCTGAATATTGAGCTTTCTGAAGTAATCTCACCCTTAAATGTTATGATCTTGGTGGTTCCTGGAGCCAAAGAGCCCAAGGTTACTCCGCTTCTAATATCTCCATTATACGGAACACCTTCAAGCATTAATTCTCCCTTGTATAACACCTCTTGAGGAAAATCAACTTTAACTACTACGTTATCCATTGTTCTGTTTTCTCCATTACTAACAACTGCAAGGAAATCAATTTTTTCTATTGAGCCGGCGCTAAAAGACTTTAACCATTGAACTGCTTCGCTTTCTTTTTTGCCAAAAAGGGTAAGAGCTAAACCGATAACCTGGCAATCATTCTCACAAGAAGATATGGTTTCACCGCAATTACAAGCTCCGTCTCCGCAGTAGTCACAAACATTACAATAATCAATTGATCCCTTGGCGCAAGTGGCTCCATCGCAACGGAGTTCGTTTTGGCATTGGTTATTGAAACAGTTATCTATTGTACATTCATTTGCGTCCTGACAATCACGATACTTATCCTGCCTTACATTTAAAGAATCGTACCAGTAAAGATCGCTGTCATAGCATTTTTTGGCGTAATGAAGGATATATGAGGAACCACCGCAGCCTGATTTTGGCTGACAAACTGAATTACCATAAACACAAGTTTCTTCAGTTGAACAATAATCAACCGTTGTCCAGCTGGATAAACCTGTCCAGCTGCTCCAAATACCGGTACAAGAAGCGCTGTATCCTGAACAATATTGATTTCTAGTTTTTGTTCTTTGCCCGACATCTGAACCGCAGGCTGAACCCCAAGGACAGCCGTATTCATTTTGGGTTTCGGTGTTACAAATTGAAGAGGTGTTTTTATAATGGCAGCCGTCACAACAAACACCTGAAGTACACTCGCAGGCACTTGTACAAGATCCATTCTGGCAGGTTTGACCATAACCGCAGGTCTGGACAAATTGGTTGTCTGAGTAAGAGGTGGTGCTATAGCAAGCATTACCCGTACAACCTCGGTTGTAGCAGGTTCTTTGGCGGTAAATACTGTTGCCTACACAATAATTAGATCCTGTATCAGTACAATAGCTGTCGCCGCAGTCCTGGTATTTTTCTTGTCTACCTCCAAGGTAGTCATACCAATAAACATCATTGTCGTAGCAGTTTAAATAGCGGTTCTGGTTCTGTCCACCGCACTGGTTGTTTTGGCAGGTTTGGCCTGATGCTGAACAATCCTGGTAATTATCGTATCTTAGGGACTGCTGACAAACTCCAGCAGAACACCATCTTATGTTTTTTTGTCTTTGTAACCAGGTTGAACCTGAACATTGATAGTTTGAGGTCCAACTGTCATCTCCGCAGTCCTCGTACATTTCCTGCCTGGTGCCTTGAGAGTCGTACCAGTAAACATCGTTGTTGTAACATTGTTTGTAGGAATGATTAATATTCTGGGAGTTTACGCTAACTGAACAATTTGCATTGCCTGTTTGTGTCCCCGAGGTAACACTTACTGTAGCTGTATATGTTCCTGCATTTGGGAATGAGTTTGAACAGCTTTGAGAAGACCCTGCACAAGACCCTGACCAGGAATAAGTATATGAACCTGTGCCTCCTGAGGATGAAGAGCTGAAGTTTACTGTTTGATTGGTGTTGGCTGGGTTGGGTGAAGCAGAACAGGAGATAGATAAAGAAGGAATAGGTTGACTGACATTAACTGAACAGTTAGCTGACCCTGTTTGTGTTCCTGAAGTAACGCTCACTGTAGCTGTATATGTTCCTGAGTTTGAGAATGAGTTTGAACAGTTTTGAGAAGATCCTGTGCAAGACCCTGACCAAGAATAAATATATGAACCTGTACCTCCTGAGGATGAAGAGCTGAAGTTTACTGTTTGGTTGGTGTTGGCTGGGTTGGGTGAGGAAGAACAGGAGACATTAAGAGTGGGAGTGGGAGGAGAATAGCTTGCCAGAGTTATAAATTCTGAAGGATAACTTTTGTAAGCGCCATTGTTCACGCCCATAACAAAACCGCGACCGTTCCCAGATATACTATTATAATCACTCAGCGGCATTTCTATGGTCCTAGTAACCACCCATATAATATTTCCCGAACATCTTGAATCTGTTTCTCCGCGCACTACTACTTGAAAACTGGGGTTTATTAAATGGTATTGAGATGGCCAAACGCCAATAACAGGGTTTAGGTGCCAGCAACACTTTCTACTTCCATAACCACCAATCCCGCATTCCCCTCCTGGAAAATTAAGAGTACATACCTGTGTTTTTGTACCAAAAAGCCAGTGGGTGGCGGCTATCCCCGACCAGGGAGTTTGCTTACATATCTTACCCTCTATGACCAAGGTAATTTTATTTGTAGCGTTATTATAGCTAGTGGAGTAGGTTGCAACTGGCCTTGTTGTATAGTTGCTCGCTTGAGTCCCATAGCAATACCAATGGGCATATGTAATGCTTGGTATAAACAGGATTACAAAAAATCCCAAAATTATGGATATATATAATAGTTTCTTATAATTAAACATATTCATAAATATGTATTTTTTCTTAGTTTTTAAACTCTTGTTTGAATTAATAGTATTATATCAAATTGCGCTGTTTTTGTCAATATCGAAGGGGTAATTCTCCGTCGGGTTTTTGTACTACCAAATTACAACAATTTTAAAATTTTTGCAAATATTTTAAAACACCTCGAACATCGAGGTGATTTAAAAAGACAAAATTTTATCAAATGCACTACGGCACAAAAATTGCTGCTGCTACTACTGTAGTCCACAAACCATTCTTATTTCCTTGGGCCGTCTGAGTAACATTGGAAGAGGCAATAATTTTACCTGACATTTTAAAAACCTTTTCTTTTTCATCCCAGGCGCTTTCGGGATTAAATTCAATGCCGAGAGTCGTCGCCAGCATTGTCGCTGCTAAATCTTCAGTATAGTCGCTGACTTTTTCTTCTATTTCTCCAAAAGAATGGTGTTCTGAAAGATAACCGTATTGGTTATCTCCTGCCGGCACGGCACAGCCGATTGAGGCACCAATTAACCTGTTTGGTTCATTTGTTTCGGTCCTTGCTAAAACAGTAAAAACCACCTCGCCGGCTTTTAAAAGTTCCAGTCCTTTCTCGCGAGGCACCCTTTTGCAACCCGGAGGCAAAATACTAGAAACCGAAACTAAGTTGAATTTTTCAATTCCGGCGCTTCTAAGAGCTAACTCAAAAGAGCTTAATCTTTCTTTGGAAACTCCTACTCCTTTGGTAAAGAAAAACTTTGTTGGGATCATTAATTTATTAAATTATTATAATTAGTTAGTTATTTTCCAATTAACTTTTATTTTTGCGGAATCTGGCGTCTGGGGCTATATGTAAAGATTTTTTAAGACTTCTTGCTTGTCTCCGCCTCAAATCAATTTTCCTCAATTTATATCTTTTAATCTCTTGCTGCATTTCATCTTTTACCTCAACAATCGCAGACCTCAAATCTTCTCTTGTTGCTTCGCACCTAATGCTTTTCCCCGGTAAATGCATTTGGACTTCTACCCTAAAAAACGGCCCTTTTTGATGGTGTCTGGTTTCTTTTTCTACTTCCACAAAAACCTCAACCAGCGGTTTACCGATAGTTCCCTCTTTTCTTAATATATTAATGAATTTTTTAAGACCCCCTATCTTTTCTTCTATAAAAGTATCTATTGATTTACTTGGTTCGATATTTTTTGATCTAATAATGATTTTCATAATTATGAATGAGGAAGGAAAATGAAAACTTGTTTTCATTTTCCGACCGAATGATTAATTATATAGACCGGAGGTCTCTATAAGTTTAGAAGCCTAAGTATTGTATTTCTTCTTCTAATTCTATTTTGAATTTACTTTTTACTTTTTGTTTTATTATTTTTATTAATTTTACCACATCTTTGGCTTTAGCTCCTCCCAAATTAACAATAAAGTTAGCGTGCTTTTCGGAAATTTGAGCGCCATCTATCTTTTTTCCTTTTAAACCGCACTTGTCTATTAGTTCGCCGGCCGAGAACCCTTTTGGATTTTTGAAAATACAACCGGCCGAAGGAAAAATAAGTGGTTGTTTTCCTTTTCTATAAAACTGGAATTTTTTAATTTTACCTTCAATTTCTTTTTTACCGCCCTTTTGTAATTCTAAAATGACAGAGAGGATTATAAGATTTTTATTTCTTTTAAAAATGCTGTTTTTTTCGCCAAACCTGCATTCTTTTTTAGATAAATCACTAATTTTTAAATTATTGGCGTCTAAAATTTCTACACTTTTTATTATCTCTGCCATTGTAGAACCAAAGGCTCCAACATTGCCATAAGCTGCGGCCCCCAAAGTACCTGGTATTCCAACCGCCCATTCCAAACCCCTTAATGATTTCTTAACGCTGAAAACTACTACGCTGCTTAAGATGGCCCCCGCTTCAGCATAAATAGTTTCTAGTCTAGAATTGTGGTTTTTAATTTTTAATTTTGAGTTTTGAATTTTTATCACCAGTCCCTTATATCCCCTATCTGAAACTAATAAATTACTTCCTCCCCCAAAAATAAAAAACGGCAAATGATTCTTTTTTGCTACTTTTATAGCTTGAACCAGTGCTTTTGGGTTTTTTGCCACAAAAAAATATTTTGCCGGCCCGCCGATTTTAAAGGTGGTATACTCGGCCATTGATATATTCTCTTTTATTCCCGGCAAATCTTTTATTTTCATAACGCCTAAATTATTTTTCATTTGATAAAAGCAGTTTGAGAAAGAATATTGTTTCTGTTTTAAGTTTTGCCCGCGCCCAATCTTTTTGCGGCTCGCTAAGAGATTCTCCTAAGCCGTCAAGAATACGGCGGTTATCCGTTTTTTCTAATAAATCTATGCATTTTTGCAAAACTTCTTTAAACGTCTTTTTTGAACAATTTTCTACTATTGTTTTGTTAATGTCCCAATTATTTTTTGCGAAAAAATAAACATCAAAAATATCTCGGCTTGTTTTTCCGACGCGCTTGTGCATTGCCATTAACTTGTGGGCGAACATATCTTCCTTAACCATTACCAGCATAGAAATGCCAAGCAGGGTTTTTAGTTCATATTTTGAGCCAAATTTTCTGCGATTAACTTCAATTTTTATATTTTGAGATTTCTCGTCGTACGAAATTACATTAATTAAATTAAATCTTTTAACGTGGGAATCAATTACTTTTCCATAACTTGCGGC
>JAHIOM010000015.1 GCA_018895235.1 Patescibacteria group bacterium
CCCACTTCTACTGCTTTTTTCTCTTCAAAATCGGTTGAACCGCATTTTTCCTCAGGACAAGCTGTCATTTGGCTTTTTATCTCTTTATTAATTGCAGCACCGCATTTCTTACATATATATATGATATCTTCACCCGACTCGGTTATTGTCTGATATTCGTGGGAATATTTTGAAAAACTTCCGCCAGAAGCCCAGGTTTTAAAAGTAAATCTATTTTTACCCTTTGTTAAAATACCGCATTCTTTAAAGATTTTAAAGTAGACCTCGCTTACTTTATCATAATAATTATCCAAGTCCTCCTGGCTGACGTGGAAAGAGTAAAGGTCCTTCATTATAAACTCTCTTGTGCGCATTAAACCCGATTTAGCCCTTGCTTCGTTGCGGAACTTTGTCTGAATTTGGAAAAGATATAAAGGAAGATCTTTATAGGAAGAAATTATCTTTTTTGCCAAGGGCACAATAACTTCTTCATGGGTGGCGGCCAAAGCATAATCTTTGTCTCCCTGACCTTTTAATTTAAAGAGGGCTTCAAAATTATTCCAGCGGCCGGTTTTAAGCCAATTTTCTTTTGGAGTTAAAGCCGGCATCAGTATTTCTTGGCCGGAAACCGGGGATAGAATCATATTTCTGCGGATAATATTTTCTATTTTTTTAATTACTCTGTGGCCGAGCGGCAAAAAACTATAAGCGCCGGCCATCAATTGGTCAATGAACCCGGCTCGCAAAAGAAGCTTATGGGAAATGGCCTCTGCTTCTCTCGGTGTTTCTTTTGTGGTTTTATAAAATAATTTAGATTGCAGCATATTGTTATATATTTTTTTAAAAACCATCTTTTATAAGCATAGCTTTTAATGTCCGATTATAAGCATAGCTTTTAATGTCCGATTATAAACTCCGAAAATTTTGGTATGTCAAACTTAATTGTAACAAAAATTGATAGGGTGATTAGCATAAAAAAGAAAATAACGGTTATTGTCTGTTCGATTTTAGGAGAAATAGATTTTCCTTTTATTTTTTCAATCGCCAAAAATAACAATTTCCCTCCGTCTAGGGCCGGAATAGGTAAAAGATTGAAAATAGCCAGCAAGACAGAAATTGCGCCGATAAAGTATAAAAAGAATCCTATACCCAATTCAGCTGCTCTAGCCAGATAAACAGTAATACCTATCGGGCCTGCCGGTTCAGCTCCAGCCGGAACCCCCTTGCCCGTGATAAGATCGCTTAAAATTCCGACTAAGCCTCCTATAGCCTTAACGCTTATTTCGCCACAATAAACCAACCCTTTAATCGGAGTCTGATACCAGGGATATTTTTCAATAAGAGTGGCTGTTCTTTGCAGCTGGACGCCGATTAAACCCTCGTTTTGAGGCGGCGAAACCCGCGGGACCAAAGAAATATTTAAAGATTGATTTCCCCTTTGAATAATAAAATAGACCTTTTTCCCTTTGTTGACTTCAATAAAATCCTGAAAGTCGTTTATTCTGCTCGCTATTATTTTATCCGACCCTTCAACCCATAATTCTTTAATGATATCTCCTCTTTTTATCCCCGATATTTCAGCCGGAGAATCCTGGTGAACATTCAAAACTTGGATTTTTGCGCCAGTCAATAAAGGATCATCTTCATCGCTAATCGGTATTTCTACCCCAATATTAAAAACAACCGTAAAAATAATAATGGCAGCAACCCAAAAACTGATTATCCCGCCAAGAACAATGAAAACTTTCTTTGGCATTGATAAGCCGCTGAAACTATGGCGATCCTCTATCCCGCCAATCTCGCCAGGTATTTTTACAAAAGCGCCGAAAGGGAAAAGATTTAAAGAATAAAGGGTTTTCCCAATCTTCTTGCCACAAATTCTGGGGGGATATCCTATGCCAAACTCTTCAACATTAAGACCGCTTTTCTTGGCTGCAATAAAATGCCCAAATTCATGGATAATCATTAAAAAAATAACGCTGAAAAATGCAATAATAATGGCTAAAATCATATTTCTTACTTAAATTATTAAGATATTAAGACAATTCTCTTTTTTTCTTTTCAGACAATTCCTTAATTTTCTCGTTTTGTTTGTCAACTAATTTCTGCAGCTCGTCTTTGCCCCGGAATTTCTCGTCTTCTGTAATTTTCTTTTCTTTGAATGACTCCTGAAGATTTTCCCAGGCGACTTCGCGCCAGTGCCTTATCGTCCGTCTGGCCTGTTCTGCCTTTTCATTAAGGTTTTTCACCAAAATCTGCCGGTACTCTTCAGTAAGTAAAGGCAAACCCAGCCGAATGATATTTTTGTCTACTGTAGCTGACATTCCCAATCCGGACTGAGCAATCGCCTTTTCTATCGGCTCGATGTAGGATTTATCCCAGGGTTGAATAACAATTTGATTAGATTGAGGACAGGAAATCGCCCCTAATTGCTTCAAGGGAAATTTGCTGCCAAAACAATTAACCTCTATGTCTTCAACCAAAGATGGAGAGGCTCTTGATGTCCTAAGTTTTTGCAATTCCCCTTCAAAAAACTGAATAACTTTATCGAATTCTGGTTTAATTTTTTCAATAATTTCTTTATAATTTTCCATGTTGTTTAAATTTCCAATAATAACACTTCTAAGGCCAACTTTGGGTTGGCATTTGTTGTTGTAATGCGAAAATCAATCAGATCAGCCAGCCTTATAATCTCTTTTATTTTCGTTAAGGAATATGATTTCATTTTTTCTGAAGGCGGGGGGAAATAATTAAAATCTATGAAATTATTTATCCCTATTTTAAAAAACAGGAGCTGCCTGAAATATCTTTTAAAAAGTTCTATTATATTGTTAAAATTGGGGGCTTCGAGATTTTTAACATACTGAAATTTTAAGGCAAGGTCTGAATCGCAAATTGCCAAAATTTTATCAAGGATTTTCTTTTCTTTTTCTATTTTGTCCGGCTCTAAGAGAAACTTTATTGCTCTTCCTGGTTTGCCATCGGATACATTGGCCAACATCTCTGCTTTTTTTGGAGGCAGTTTGTTTTCTATAAGATAATTTTTAATCTCTGACAAGCCGACAATAAAAAATTTAAGCATCTGGCAGCGAGACAGAATTGTTGGAAGCAGCATTTCCGGCTTTGAAGATATCAAAATAAGGATAGTTTGGCCTTTCGGCTCTTCCAGTGTTTTTAAAAAACAACTTTGGGCGTCTTTGCCCATTTTCTCCGCTTGGTCAATAATCACTGCTTTAAAGGGGCTGTAATACGGTTTCAATTTCAAAAACTGCTGAACCTCTCTTATTTTGGAAATCTGGATTTCAGAATCATTCTTGGGACTTATTACTAAAAGGTCTGGATGCCCTCCTTTCTCTATTAGTTTACAACTCTGGCATTTTTCTTCTTTGTTTGCGTTTTCGCTCATAATCAGTTTTACAAACTCCAGGGCGAATGTTCTTTTGCCAATCTCCTCAGTCCCACTGAACAGGTAAGCGTGGGAAAGCTGGTTTAACTCAAATTTCCTTTTAAGAAAATTCCACTGTTTTTGATGACCGATTAGCATAAAATTTACCTTTTTGACATTATAACCTTTTTGTACTCGTCTAAGTGTTCAAGCACTAAACCCGTTCCTTTAACCACGCAAAAAAGCGGCTCTTCAGCAACGAAACAGGGAACGCCGGTACTCTGGGCTATTAGTTCATTGAATTTTGGAAGCAAGGCCCCGCCGCCGGCCATCACCATGCCTTTATTCATAATATCGGCTGACAGTTCGGGCGGTGTTTCCGAAAGAACATTTTTTATCACTTGTATAATTTCTCCCAAAACATCAGAAATCGCTTCGCAGACTTCGTTGTTTGATATTTTTATATTTCTTGGCAGTCCTAATATTAAATCTCTTCCCTGAATTTCTAAAAACTTTAGTTCTTTTTGAAGTAAAGCGGCGCCTATTTTAATTTTTATCTCCTCGGCCGACTGGCTTCCTATCGCCAGGTTATATTTCTTTTTAATATACTCTGTGATCGCAGTATCAATCCTATCGCCAGCCACTCTTACGGAATGGGTGGTTACAATACTACCGAGAGAAATTACCGCCACCTCTGACGTTCCTCCGCCGATATCAATAATCATGTGGCCAGAACAAGAGTTAATCGGGACGCCAGCCCCAATCGCAGCTAAAATAGGTTCTTTAGCAACAAATGCCTGCCTCGCACCCGCTCCCAAAGCCGCTTCAATTACCGCCCTTCGTTCTGTGCTGGTGATACAAGCCGGTACCGAAATTACCAGTTCTGGCCTCAAAAACCGTAAGAATCTGGTGGTTTTGCGGATAAAATATTTAATCATTGCCTGTGTTACCCTGTAATCGGCAATAACCCCGTCTTTTAAGGGCCTGTAAACTTTAATATCATCGGGCGTTCGGCCAATCATTTCTTTTGCTTCCTCCCCTACTGCTAAAATCTTTTTATCAGAAAGCGAAACCGCCACCACCGAAGGCTCGTTTAAAACTATTCCCTTTCCCAAAACATAAACAAGAGAGTTGCAAGTACCAAGATCAATTGCGATTTTTGGTCGAAACATAATAACGGCTTTTAATTTTTAACTCTTTTAATATCCGCGCCCAATTTCTGCAAACGTTCTTCTATTTTTTCATATCCTCTATCAATCTGAAAAATATTTTCAATGGTGGTTTTCCCTTTTGCCATTAACCCCGCAACTATCAAACAGGCACCGGCCCTGATATCCCATGATTCAATTTTCAAACCGGAAAGCTCTGCGGGACCGAAAATAAAAGTTCTGTGCGGGTCAACCATTTCAATATCAGCTCCCATCTTTCGGAGTTCCTGAACATAATTGAACCGATTTTCATATAACGGATCGTGAACCAAACTCTTCCCCTGGGCTTTAATCAAAAGAGGAATTATTATTGGCAGAAGATCGGTTGGAAAACCGGGATAAGGCAGCGCCTGAATCTTAGTCGCTAAAAGCTTAGAAGATTTAAAAACAGTAACAGAATTTTTGTCTTTTTTGAAGTTTACGCCTATTTCTTTAAGTTTTTTAAGAAACAGATCCAAGTGGTCGCAATTAACATTTTTTACTTTAACCCTATCTCCTGCTACCGCCGCAGCAACTATAAAAGTCCCAGCTTCAATGGGGTCAAAAATAATGCGGTGAGAAGCCCCTTTCAGTTTTTTAACCCCGTCTATTTCAATAGTGTGAGTGCCAAGTCCTTTTATTTTCGCTCCCATCTTTAAAAGCATTTCGCCCAAATCCTGAATATGGGGTTCTGAAGCTGCGGCCTTAATAATTGTTTTGCCTTTTGCCAAAACAGCAGCCAACATCAAAGTTTCCGTGGCAGTCACGCTAAATTCCTCTAAAACTATTTCTTTGCCTATTAATTCCTGCCTCTCCACTTTGTAAAAATCACTCGATCTCCATATCTTAGCCCCCATTTCTTCAAGAGCGTTAAGATGAATAGAAATTGGCCTTACGCCAATTCTATCTCCGCCAGGCGGGGGCATTTTAAAACTCTTAAATCTGGCCAGAAGGGAACCGAATAAGAGAACAGAAATTCTGGCCTTGGAAACCTTGTCAAAATCAATTTTTTCTGGATCCAAGGAGTTGCTTTTTATTTTTATCTTTCTTTCAGAAACCTGCTCAACTTTAACTCCCAAACTTTTCAACACTTCTATCATATTAAAAATATCCTCCACTTGAGGTAGGTTATCAATTGTACATTCTTCATTGGTAAGCAGGGTGGCGGCAAGTATCGGACCGGCAGCATTTTTGCAACCGCCTACGCTTATTTCTCCTTTAAGATTTTTTTGTCCGTGAATAACGAATTTGTCCATAGATAAAATTACAAGATATTTCTATATTAATCTGATTTTTCAGATTTGGCAAGTAATCAATTTTAGTTTAGAATAATAAGAGTGTGGGATTCGAGCCCTGCACCCCAGTACATTCAACTGATTATGAACAGAAAAATCCGACTCATCTTATTTTCTTTTTTTGTCTTTTTATATCTACTCGTCGCTCCTGTTTTAATCGTTTATTCCCTTGGTTACCGGGTTGATTTTGAAAACAAAAAATTGGTGAGCACTGGCGGCCTGTATATGAAGATATGGCCCCAGGAAACTGAAATTCTGATTGACGACAAAATAGAGAAAAAAACCGGTCTTTTCTCTAACCAGATATTGATTCAAGGTCTTTTTCCCAAAAAACACAGTATTTCAGTCAATAAAGACGGATATTACCCCTGGCAGAAAACCTTAGAAATAAAAGATAAAGAAGTCACCAGAGTAGAAAACATTACCTTGATAAAAAAAGAAATATTTTTTGAAATATCAAAAGAAAAAATCAACAATTTTTATTTTTCCCCCAATCGAAATTTAATTTTATTGTTAGATTCCAGCCAGCATTTTTCTTTGGTCAACAGCCAAACAAAAATAGAAGAAAATTCTTTCTCCCTTCCCAAGGTTATTAAAAATGACGTTGATGTTTTTTCCTGGGATGAAAACGAAAAAATAATCACCCTAGAAACAGGAGATGATTATTTTTCAGTAGATTATAATAAAACGGGCCTTATTGAGCCAAAAGAAATATCATTAGAAAACAGCGATAAATTGGTTTCTGCCGCCAAATTAACTTTTAAGAAAGAGGGGGCCTATATTTATTTGCTTGATTCTGAAACAAATAACTTTGACGAATTCTACCAGGCAAAAGATATAATATTTTCTCCGGATAAATCAAAGTTTTTGTTCTTCAACGACCACGAGATTCTTTTTGCAGAATTAAAAACACCCGACCAAAAAAACTTCTTAATGCGCTTTTCAGAGAAAATTAATAACTGCTTTTGGCTGAATAATTACTATATAATTTTCGATGTTGCCGACTCCGTAAAAATATCAGAAATCGATACTAGGGATAAAATAAATATGGTTGATATGGAAACAAAAATAAATCTTATTGATAATAGTTTTGTGGAATTAAAAAATCCTAAAATATTCTTTGACGAAATTAACAAAAAACTCTACATTTTAAACAAGAATACTCTTTTTGTTTCCAAGCCGCTCACCGACAAAAACAATAAATAATACACTCAAAAACCGCCCAAGAGGCGGTTTTTTGTTATTCTTTTTTACCGTTTAATCCTTCTATCTTCTCTTTTAACTCTTCCCACTTCATTTCTTCTGCTTCGCCTAATTTGCAAACCTCCAAATATTGGCAATATTGGCATTGCCAATATGAGGGGTATCCCGGAATCCTGGCTGGCACGGCATTATCTGTAATTTGTTTTTTTAGGATAGTAAGACCGGATATCAATTGTTCTGCTACTGCCGGATTATAATTAACCAAAAATTCTTTTAATCCTAACCTGTCTTTATCTACATAAAGCAATATGCCTTTTGGAATTTTAAAAAAGTGCAGATAAAGCTGTAATTGCAGAACGTTTTCTTCTTTGGGCTCTTTTAGGTTCCGGAAAATCATACTGTTCATGCTTTTAATATCCAAAACAAATAATTCTTTGCCGTCTGATAAAACTGCATCTGCCCTTCCTCTCACTATTTCTTGCGGAGGTATGTTAACCTCTGAAGCCACTACATGAATGTCGCGGGTAGAAAGAAGGGGTTTCATTATCAATTTGTGCATATTCTCTCCGTGGTCAAATAATCTTAAAAATGCTGCCTCTAAATCTTTCTTGGGCGCATTTTTAAACTTCAAGAAAATCTGGCGGGGACACTTACCAGCTTCTGAAATATAAAAACTGGTTTGTCCCTTTCTGAACTTCTCTTTATCCAAATAAAATTTATCAATAATTTCTTTAAGCATATGGAGTCATTTTATCACCTTGCAAAAATTGACGCAAGTAAAATAAAAATCCGGCCGAAGCCGGATTTTCATTGTTTATATTATCGTTTTGACCACTGCGGAGCGCGTCTTGCTCTTTTTAAACCAAACTTTTTCCTTTCTCTCATTCTCGGGTCGCGGGTCAAATATCCTGCCTTTCTAAGGCGTTTTCTAAAGTTGGGATTAAACCCAACAAGAACTCTGGCCGTGCCGTGTCTTATGGCTTCTGCCTGGGCTTTTAAACCCCCTCCCGTTACTCTGACTAAAACTCTGAACTTATCAAGACACTTCATTTTTTTCAATGAAGCAATAGCGGTTTCTTGAAGCCCGGGATGCGAAAAGTATTCTTGATATGGCTTATTATTAATTAAAAACTCTTTTTCCCCGCGGGTATAGAATCTTACTCTGGCCACAGCTGTCTTTCTTCTGCCTATTGCTTCGTGATATCTGTCTGATTTTAAATCTTTATCAGAAAGGATAATAAAATCTTCGGAAGAAACTCTTTCTTCTTCAATTTTCTCGGTCTTCAACTCCTTAATTATTTCCACCGGTTTTTTTTTCTTTTCCTCTTTTTTTGTTTTTGTAGCCTTTTTTTCTACCATGATTATTTATCCTGTTAAATAGCCCGTCGGGCTAATCCCGCCTAGGCGGGATTATTTAACTGGATGAAAATTTTAATCTTTTTATCTGCTTTGCTCTTAATTTGTTTTTTGGAAGCATACCGAATACCGCTTTTTTTAAAACTTCGGCTGGATTTTCTACAATAAGGGTTTTTAAAGATTTTGCCTTTAATCCTCCTAAATAACCCGTATGATGGTAATATTTTTTTTGTTCAATCTTTCTGCCCGTTATTTTAATTTTGCCGACATTTGCTACTATCACGAAATCGCCAATATCTTTATTCGGTAAAAAACCAATTTTATTTTTTCCCCTTAGTAAAACTGCAATTTCAGCAGCCAAACGGCCCAATATTTTATCGGTTGCATCAATTTTATGCTTTTCTCTGCTCACCGCGGTTTTAGCGGAAACAGGTCTTTTTGTTTGTTTCATATTATTGTTCCACTAATTCAAAAATCACCATTTGCGCGCTATCTGCTTGGCGTTGGCCCAATCTAATAATTCTGGTGTATCCGCCTTTTCTTTCTTTATATTTTGGCGCAATTTCATTTATTAATTTTTTAACCACAACAGGAGATAAATAACCCGCCAGCAACCTGGTGCTAGACAAATCTCCTTTTTTAGCTTTGGTTATCAATTTTTCAACTAATATTTTCGCCTCTTTGGCTTTTGCTTCGGTGGTTTTAATTTTTTCACGTAAAAAAAGATTATGGGCTAATGATTTTAATAAAGCCTTGCGCTGGTCTTTTTTTCTCCCAAATTTTCTGCCTTTATTTCTTTTACGCATATTAATATACTTCTTTTTTTTCTAATTCTTTTTTGTTTTTTTCTTTGATTTTGGCTTTACCTTTTTTTGCGCTTTTTTGGCTTTCTTTTTCCCGATTTCTTCCGGCACTAACTTTTCTGAAGACAGCGCTGGTGCTTCTAAAAATAAGGAAAAGTGTTTGATAAGAATCTGGCAGGCCTCTAAAAACGCTTCCTCCGGCGTTATCGTCCCGTCGGTTTCAATCTCAAGGTTTAATTTGTCATAATCGGTTCTGTCTCCCACCCGCATGTTTTCTATTTGAAAACTAACGCTTCTAATCGGCGTAAAAATAGCATCCAGCGAAATTGTTCCTATTTCCGATTTTTTTCTCTTCCTTTGATCTTTCGTCTCATAGCCGGTTCCTTTTTCAATTTGAACTTCTATTTCAATCTCGGCTTTGCTATTGGTTAAAGTGGCAATATGACAATCGGGATTAAAAAGCTTAATTTGGCTCGGCATTTTAAAATCAGAGCCCTTTATTTCTTTTTCTCCCTTTACTTTCAGTTGGGCTTTTTGCATATCCCCTTCAAATACCTTAAAACGGAGATTTTTCAAGTTTTGTATTATCATAATCACATCTTCTAAAACCCCAGGGATTGTTGAAAATTCGTGCTGGACGCCTTTAATTTTTACTTCCGTTACTGCAGCCCCGGAAAGAGAAGAAAGCAAAACTCTTCTCAGCGTATTTCCAATAGTTACTCCGTATCCTGGATACAAAGATTCTATTTGGAAAATAGCCTGATTTTTTTTGTGTAAGAATAGTGGACTTTTCTGAATTACTTTTGGAGTTAAAGGAAGTGAAATCATATGTTTTACCCACCGAAATTTTTAATTGAAAGATTCGGACGGGTGAATTTATTAATTTTTAGCGTGAATAAAATTCGAAGATAACCGAAATTTCAGCAGGAGGTGAAACTTCTGCCAATGACGGCTCTTCTTTAATTTTTGCGACTAATTGATCTGCGTCAATTTCTAACCAATGGGGCAATTCCTTTTTTTTAATTTGAGCGGCTATTTCACGAAATATATTTCTTTTTTTCTTTGTTTCCTTCACCGCCACTATATCTCCTTTTTTTGTTTCAAAGGAGGGAACATCAACGGGTTTATTATTCACTAAAAAATAGCCGTGGGAAACAAGCTGCCTTGCCTGGGTGCGCGATTTGGCCAAACCAAGATTAAAGATAACGCTGTCTAATCTTTTCTCTAATTTTTTTATAAGTTCTTCTGCAATATCCGGCACTTTCCCGCGTTTTTCCAGGGTTTTTTTGACATATTTTTTAAATTGGCGTTCCGATAATCCGTACCAATTTCTTAACTTCTGTTTTTCATTCAATGCCTTTTTATATCCGGAAGGAGCGCCTGATTTTCTTTTTTTCTCAAGACCCGGCGGATAAGCCCTTTTAACCATGGCGCATTTAGGAGATAAGCATCTTTCCCCTTTCAAAAACAGTTTCTGGCCAGCTCTTCGGCAAATTTTACATTTATCTTTGATCATATTTCAAAATTTATATAAATAACAAGGTTATTTTTACACTCTCCTTGTTTTCCTCGGCCTGCAGCCATTATGAGGAATCGGTGTTATGTCCTTAATTGTAATGATATTCAATCCGTGGGTCATTAATGATCTCACGGCCGAATCACGACCGGGGCCTATTCCCTTTACAAAAACATGGATTTTCTCAATTCCCATCTTAAGAATAATATTAGAAATAGTTTCCCCAACTTTTGAAGCCGCAAAGGCAGTCCCCTTCTTTGTTCCTTTAAACCCTACTGAACCGGCGCTCTTCCATGTTAAAGCTTTCCCGATTAAATCTGTCAGGGTAATTATTGTATTGTTATAAGAAGAAGAGATATAAACTTTTGCCTCTGAAATTCTTTGAGCGGTTGCCTTGATTTTCGGCTCTTTTTTTAATCCTGCCTCTATTTTATCCGTTTCTTTTATAACCTCTTCTTCCGATTTTTTGATGACGTGTTTTTTTCCCATGCTTTTTTAAAATAATGTTTTGAACTTAATCGATTTTATGTCGGCATTGACGGCGGTTTCCTGCCAGAACCCACTGTTTTCCGGACATTTCCGCGAACTGTTCTTGTGTTGGTTCTTGTCCTCTGCCCTCTAACCGGAAGCTTTTTTATATGGCGAAAACCTCTCCAGGATCCGATATCTTTCAATCTTTTAACATTAATCATTATCTGCCGCCTGAGGTCTCCTTCAATTTTATATTTTTTTTCAAGAATTTCTCTTAACTGATTAATTTCTTGAGTGGTTAGATCTTTCGCTTTTTTGGTTGGGTCAATTTTTGTTTCAATTAAAATTTTTCTACTCAAAGATTCGCCCACTCCGTAAATGTAGGTTAGTGCTACTCCTATTATTTTATTATCGGGAATATTAACCCCTGAAATTCTTGGCATAATAGAAAACTATCCTTGCCTTTGCTTGTGCTTAGGATTTTCACAAATGACATAAACTCGTCTTTTTCTTCTGACGATTTTACACTTATCACAAATTTTTTTAACTGAAGGTCTTACTTTCATTTTAAATAAAAAACTAAAAATCTAAGTGCTTAGATTTTTAAATAACCTCGCGATTTTTATCTCAGCCTATAAACAATTCTTCCTTTTTTATCGTCATAGGGAGTCATTTCTACAGTAACTCTGTCGCCGGGAAGAATTTTAATTCTATGAAGCCTCATTTTTCCGGAAAGAACGGCCAAAACTTCGTTCCCATCGTCTAATTTTACCTTAAAAAAAGTACTGGGCAGAGCTTCAATAACTTGTCCTTCTTTTTTAAAGGTTTTTTTTGTTGGGCTAGTATTCATCTATTATGGTGTTGATGATAACAAGTTCTTAAAAATAAGTCAATAATAATTCTTATTATTTATCCTGTTAAATAGCCCTCGGGCTAATCCCGCCCAAGCGGGATTATTTAACTGGATGAAAATTTTAATCGGACATTTATTTTGCTCTGGTCGTTCGGCGCTTTTTTCACCCAAAACGGCCAAAAATCTATCTTAATTTCAGAAACTTCCTGGCCAATTTTGCTGTAAATAATGTCGCTGATTTGACTGGAGTTTTTCCCCATAAAAGACAGAGATATCTCTTGGGTATTAATAGCGGGATATATTTTGGCTGATATTTCTGAATTAAGGGTTATACTTCCTAGCTTTAAATCTATTAACTCTGGATTATATACTAAAACTAAAGTTTCTTCAAGTATTGTTTTTTGCTCTGGAACTTGGGAAATAATATAGTTTTTGGCTATTTTTTTTAGATCTGCTTCCTTAGCAACCAGCGCGCTTATTTTTACTTTTGCCGTACAATTAAACTTATCTATCTCTGCTCCAGCCTTAACCGAACAGGAACTCTCTATAGTGCTTTTGTCGAGAGCATTATTAAATAAAACCAAATTTGAAGATGCGACTCTATTTTTCAAGGCCTCTTCAGTATCATCAAAAAGTTTCTGAAGTAATCCGTCTTTTGCACCATCAATATCATCTGAAGTTACCACCTTTAATTCTGATTCATAGCCACCGGTCATGCTTTCAGTTGATTCGGCATAAACACTATAATAATAAGCTGTTCCAGAAAGACCAGGGATTGAAAAACTAGCAGAACCGATATTATACGCTTCCCCCGATTCAACTGCTGTGACCTTAATATCAACCCAACTTGGAACAACTTTCCCGTTTTTTATTTGGGCGGCAGGAAGATTAATTTTAGACACCGAACGAAACAACTTTCCCGAATCTGATAAAAAGCGGGTTTTAGCTACAAGAGTAACGGGAGCAACCGGACTATATTTGTTATAAACCCGGATGGTGCCCTGAGCTATCCCCTCTTTTGACCCCGAACCGGTTGCAGGAAACTCCTGCCAACCCTCTTTTTCTTCTTCAATAAATTGCGCCGGAATCTTATTATTTTCCAAATCAACCTCTTCTAATGCCTTTTCTATTGTTATTTTCTGTTTAAAACTTACAACTTCTGTCACGGGCCAAATTTCAACATTCAAAGACGCTAACCTGAAATATAAATAAATAGCCGCTAAAAGAAGAAAGACGCCTGAAAAAACCAAAACTCCAGCCAACAGACGGGGTTTTTTTCCCCCGCCCTCTTTTCTTATTTTTTTCTTTGTTTTTTTTCCTCCTACAAGATTTTTAATTTTATTCTCCATATCAGACGCTAAATTGGGAGGAATAATATCAAATATTTTTTTGGGCATAGTTTTATTTTATAATTTTCAATTTTTAATTTCTAATTTCTAAACCTTTAAAATAATAGCAAAGCGAGGCATTAGTTCCAAAAGTAAATTTCGCAGGCAGAAAAGCACGGTTTTGCGAAGCAAATTTTCTGCCGAGAACTTAGGGCGCGTCCCGCCGCTGGGCGGGACGACGCGCGGTACTTTTGGGGCTAATGCCGAGCGTTACTCTAAAACTGCTTTTATTCTTCTAACACCTGCACTTGACGATTCTTCTTTTTGTATTTTGAAACACCCCAAAATTCCTGTTTTTTCAACATGAGGCCCTCCGCAAATTTCTCTGCTTAATATTTCATCGCCTTCGCTTATAATATAAACTTTAACGGCTTGGCCGTATTTTGAATCAAAAACACCCATGGCACCGATTTCTTTTGCCCTATATAGGGTCATTTCTTCATATTTGACCGACAAATCTTTTTTAATCGCCTCATTAACAAAGTCCTCCACTTTTTTAATTTGTTCGGGAGTCATTTTTTCTTTATAAGAAAAGTCAAATCTCAATCTTTCGGCTGTAATATTGCTGCCTTTCTGGATTACATCTTCGCCTAAAACCTTTCTTAACCCGGCCAGCATTAAATGGGCTGCGGTATGAAGTTTGGTTGTTTCAAGGCCCGCATCAGCCATCCCTCCCTTAAAGACGCCTGCCGTAGCGGTACGAGAAAGATTTTGGTGTTTTTCCAGTTCTTTTTTAAATCCATCTAGGTCAACTTCTAGATTTTTCTCCTTTGCCAATTCTTCGGTCATCTCTATCGGGAAACCGTAGGTCTGATAAAGATTGAAAGAATCCTGACCAGATATAACGCCAGAAGTTTGGATATTTTCAAATTCTTTTAATCCCCTCTCCAGTGTTTTATTAAACTTTTCTTCTTCTCTAACTAACTGCTCTTCAATAAAATCCTTGTTCTTTTTTAATTCGGGATAAATATCTTTGTATATATCAATTACGGGCTCTACAATTTTAAAGGTAAAAACATTTTTAATTCCTATTTTCCTCCCGTGCCTTATGGCTCTACGAATCAATCGCCTTAAAACATAACCTCGTTCAATATTAGATGGCTCTATATTTTCACTTAAAATAAAAGTGGCTGCTTTTAGGTGATCTGCAATTACTCTATAATTCAGGGGCTGGGATTGATATTTTATTTCAGCCAATTCCTCTATTTTTTTTATTATCGGCAGAAACAATTCTGTTTCATAAATATTATTGTGGCCATTTAAAACCGCTGTTGTTCTTTCTACTCCCATTCCGGTATCTACGTTTTTTTGTTTTAGGGGCTCGTATTTTCCTTCTTTGGTTTTATTAAACTCCATAAAAACATCATTCCAAATTTCCGCATATTTACCGCAACTGCATCCTGGCCGGCAGCTCAAATCGCATTTTTCTTTACCCGTATCATAAAATATTTCAGTGCAAGGACCGCAGGGACCGGTCTGGCCAGCTGGACCCCACCAGTTATCTTCTTTTGGCAAAAAATAAATTCTTTCGTCCGGAATTCCCAATTGTTGCCAAATCGCGGTTGATTCTTCGTCTTTTGGAGCGTCGCTATCGCCAGCGAAAATTGTTATGTTTAATTTTTCAATCGGGATATTTAGATATTTTCTCCCGGTTAAAAATTCAAAACTCCAGTTGATTGCTTCTTTTTTCCAATAATCACCTAAAGACCAATTACCCAACATCTCAAAAAAAGTTAAATGCCAAGAGTCGCCAACGCTGTCAATGTCGCCGGTTCTAATACATTTTTGAACATCAGCTAACCTCTTCCCGCTAGGGTGCTTTTCTCCTATCAAAAAGGGTACTAACGGATGCATGCCGGCAGTGGTAAACAGAACCGTTGGGTCATTTACTGGAATTAAAGAAGCGCCGGGGATAATAACATGTCCGTTTGCTTTAAAAAAATCTAAAAACTTTTTCCTCAATCCAGAAGACTTCATTTTTAAGCTCATTATTCAATTATTTTACTCTATCAGAAAATTATATGCAAATAGCCGCCTCTCAGCGGCTAAATTTTGAATTTTGAATTTTTCTAAGTATATCTGTCTGCCACCACCGAAGCGGCAAACGACTCTGGCTTTATTTTTGCTTCAAATCCATTACTCTTAATAAGTCCGACTATTTCTTTTACCATATCTCTTGTTTGGCCTTGCTCGCCGACATCTGCGTGGATATAGCGAAATTGATAATTGGTTAAATTAGAATGGTTAGCCAACTCTTTTGCTAAAGCTTCTTTCAAAAATAGGGCTAAATCGCAGGATAACAAAACTTCTTCTAAAATCCGTTGGTGCCAGTTAGAGAATTTTTTACTCAAATTATCGGGATAACTTATCTTTTTAATAAAAAACCTTCCTCCTTCGCCCACTCGCAAAACAACTATAACTACCGGGAAAAAAACTTTTTCAGCAGACGGAGAATCGCATCCGACAATAATATCATAAAAACTTTGCGGTTTTTCTCGGATATAGCTAAAAATCTCTTTAATTACTCCATTAAAATTCAAGTTTCCTTTGCTGGGATTATAAAAATAACCGTCTTCAAATTTACTCATAATAGATACTTTATCCTATAGAATTAATGTTTTTTGTCAATAAAAAGCGAGGGAATTGATTTTCGGAACCACTTAATTTAATAAGCAAGGCAATAACTCTTGAAAGTAACTTTCGCAGGCAGTTGAGCATGGTTCCCGCCGCAGCGGGATCAACTGCCGAGAATGTAGATAGCCCTGAGGCGCTGGCCGAAGGGACTATCGGTACTTTCAGGAGTTGTTGCCGAACGCAGTTCCCGAGCGCTATATTGATGATTTCACGATTTTTACAAACTCCTCTGTTTTAAGAGAAGCACCGCCAACTAAAAGGCCGCTAGCTCCCGCTTCTTTAATGTAGGAATTGGAATTTTCTCCTTTAACGCTGCCGCCATAAATAACTCTGGTCTTATCTGCAACCGCCCTGTTATAAAGGTTATTAAGCGTCTGTTTGATAAATAAAATAGAGGTCATTGTTTCATCAACCGAACAGTTGTTTCCCGTGCCAATAGCCCAAATCGGCTCATAAGCAATAGTAATGTTTTTTGTTTCCGCTTTAGAAATTCCCTCTAGTCCTTCCTTCAGTTGGTTTTTAATAATATTGGTTTTATTTCCCTCATCACGCTCCTGGCTGGTTTCGCCTACGCAAAAAATAACTTTTAACCCGGCTGATATAGCTCTTTTTATTTTTTTATTTATCTCTTCATTTGTTTCTTTAAAATATTTCCTCCTTTCTGAATGGCCGATGATAACATAATCAATTCCCATATTTTTCAGTATTAAAGCTGAAATTTCACCCGTAAAAGCCCCTTTTTCTTCAAAGTAGCAATTCTGAGCGCCCAGGGTTAAACCTTTTAATATAGACAAATAAACAAAAGGCGGACAGATTACAACTTCTGCGTTTTTTATATTTTTAACTCTTTTTTTAATCCCTTCAAAAAGAGTTTTGGCTTCTTTTTGACTTGTTGGGTTGCACTTCCAGTTAGCTGCAATTAATGGTTTCATATTTTTTGTAATTAATTATTTCTATTTTAGCATAAAACTAAGGAACAAAAAACCAAGCGTAAAAATTAATAAAAAAACCGCATCAATTCAAATATTGTACGGCTACGACAGCATAAACTCTCTTTATTTTGTCAACCCTTCACCCTTCCAAAACATAATCTATGCAAAATTAGCAACAGTTAAAATTAAAAATCACTTTCCGAAGGGTGAAGGGTCAACACCTCTGACCCGTCTTTTGTCACCGCAATTGTGTGTTCAAAATGAGCAGCCAAAGAATTATCTTTGGTTTGAAATCCATAATTATCTTTTGCTTTTTTTATATGCCAATCACCAATTGTTACCATTGGCTCTAAACATATTATCATTCCCTCTTTTAAAATTGCTCCTTGCCGACTATCTCTGTAATTTGGGATTTGAGGGTCTTCATGAATATTTTTGCCAATTCCGTGTCCGCATAATTCTCTCACAACTCCAAATCCTTTTTTTTCTATAAATTTTTCAATTAAACCGCCAACCTCGTTTGTGTTAATACCCGGTTTTATCTTTTTAATGACAAAATCAAGAGTTTCTCGGGTTGTTTTAATCAGTTCTCTTGCCTTTTTTGAAATTTTGCCGATCCCAACGGTTATAGCCATATCTGTATGAAATCCCTTGTAAAGGGCACCTAAATCTAAACTGACAATGTCGCCCTCTTCTAAAACTCTATCAGAGGGTATAACGTGCACTATTTCTTCGTTCACTGAGGTACATAAAGAGGAGGGAAAACCTTTATAGCCCTTGAAAGATGGTTTTGCCCCGTGTTTCAAAATAAGGGCTTCTGCAGCCCCGTCTAATTCTTTTGTGGTAATACCTGGTTTAGCCATCTTTTCAAGTTCTCGCATAATCTTAGCTAAAATTTTACCACCCTCTTTTATTATTTCTATTTCTTCTTTTGTTTTTATGCTAATCATCTAATAATCGCTAATATATCTTTGAATACATTAGAGATAGACTGTTCGCCTTTTATTTTATTTACTACAATGTTTCTTTTCTTGTAAACATCTATTATAGGATATGTCCTGTCTTGAAATTCTTTTATTCTTACTTTAATTGTTTCTGGCGTATCTAATTCGCGTTTTAATAGTTTTGACCCGTCTAATGGACAAATAGTTAAATCTTTTGTTTCTTTATCAAACAAAATAGAATGACGCATTAATTCACAAATCTTTCTATTGGAATTCCTATATATTGTTTGCTCAGGACTAATTTCAATATAGAAAACCTTGATATTTTCTTTGCCATAAAGTTTTTCTAATAAGGGCAGCTCTTCTTCTGCTTCGTAAATTGTTCTAGGAGAGCCAGAAAAAATAATATTTTCTCCCTCTTCATAAAGCTTTCTGATTTTTTCTTTTATTAAAAGGGTCACAAATGGCGGACTGCAAAGCTTGCCGTCAAGCCATAATTGCTTTTCTTTAAGTACATCAAATTTCTCTCCCGCAACCTCAACAAATCTTTTGAGAGAATCTTCTTTGAGTTTTTGTATTTCTTTGAATTTTTCCTCTAAAATCTTTGAGGTTTCAAAGTTAAATAGGTTAAGTTTTTCTGATAATAATTCTGCTTGAGTCCCCTTGCCAGCGCCCGGTGGACCGAATAGTATAACAATTTGTCTGTTCATTTTATTTATTATGATTTTGTTTTTTATTATTAAAATGTATCATATTCTCTCATTTCAAGCTGGGCGTTCACTTGGCGCATAGTGTCTAAAACCACGCTGACCACGATCAATAAACTTGTTCCTCCTATCAAAAAAGCAAAACCCTGAACGCCTGTCATACCGCTGACAATTGAAGGCAAAACAGCAATCAACCCCAAAAATATCGCTCCGGTAAATAAAACCCGGTTTAAAATAGTGCGAATAAAAGAAGCAGTTGAATCGCCTGGTCTTACCCCCGGAATAAATCCTCCCATTTTTTGTAGATTAGAAGAAATATTTTTGGGGTCGAAAGTAACCATTGTATAAAAATAAGTGAAGACGATAACCAGCGCGAAATAGAAAATTCCATGAACCCAAATATTTGAAAAGAAAGAACCTATGCTTTGGGCAACAGCACCTATTGATCCTCCGGCCGTTCCAAGAAAATTTGCCACCATCCCGGGAAATAACAAAACAGAAAGCGCAAAAATAATTGGAATAACGCCGGCCGGGTTAACGTTTAATGGCAGATAAGTTGAAACCCCGCCATACATTTTATTTCCTCTAACTCTTTTAGCATAAGAAACAGGTATATTCCTTCTTGCTTCTGTAATTAAAACAACCCCGGCGATTATTATTACCGCCAAAACAAAAAACATAACATAGGAAGGGATTTTTGAAGGATCCCAAGTGCTGAAGGTTTCAAAAATAGACATTGGCAGACGGGCAACGATACCGGCAAATATTAAAAGGGAAATACCGTTTCCCAGCCCCTTTTCTGAAATTAATTCTCCAATCCACATCAAAAACATCGCTCCGGCCGTAATAGTAAGGATAGAGCTTAATAAAACAAGCGGCGAAAGATTTCCTAAAAGCCCCTGTCTTTGAAAAAGGGTTATCATTCCATATCCCTCAAAAATAGCCAACGGGATTGTTAATAACCTACCATATTGATTGAATTTCTGCCGGCCGGCTTCGCCTTCTTCTTTGTATAATTTCTCTAGGGCGGGGAAAATCATCGTCAGAAGCTGTAGGATAATTGTTGCGGTAATATATGGCCCCAAACCAAGCATAACAATTGAAAAGTTGCTTAGCGCTCCCCCCGTAAAAATGTTTAAAAGTCCGAAAACCTGATTGGTTTCAAAAAACTGGCGCAGGTTTTCAGTGCTAACCCCGGGAATGGGAACGTTTGCCGCTATTCTAAAAACAATAAAAAGAGACAGAATAAAAATAATTTTGCCCCGGAGTTCCTTGTTTTTAAAAAGGAAAGTTATTTTTTGATACCACATAGATAAAGTTCCCAATTCCTAATGACTAATGCCAATTTTAAGGCTTGGGGGTTGGGGTTTGATTGATTATTGGGTTTTTAACGGTGCCGCCTGCTTTTTCAATTTTTGTCCTTGCTTCCTTTGAAATTAAACAATTTTCGATAATTAATGATTTCTTTAATTCCCCTCCGCTCAAGATTTTCACTTTAGGCATCTTTCCTTTTATATTATGAATAATTCCCTTTTTAAGCAAATTTTGGGGATTAACAGTTTCTCCTGTTTCAAATCCTTTTTCTAAAATATTAAGGTTGAGCACAATTAAATTTTTGGCGATCTCACCCTGACGATATCCTCTTAATTTAGGGTATCTTTTAATCATTCCTCGGATAGCGGGCACCATTTTTCTTCCTGCTCTTGATTTTTGTCCTTTGACTCCCCGGCCGGAATAAGTTCCTCTTTTTCCCCCTCGTCCCACTCTTTTCTTTTTTTTTGCCTTATGGGTTGGCTTTAATTCGTGTAATTGCATATTAAATCTTTAGCTTTTTTAACGCAGCTATTGTAGCCCTTGCATTATTAATCTTATTTTTTGACCTTGATAGGATTTTTGAGGAAATATCCTTGATACCGGCTAATTCGCAGATGGTTCTCACCACTCCGCCAGCCACCAAACCCCTACCTTTTATCTGGGGTTTTAATAATATTTTTGCCGGCCCAAATTTTGCCCATACCTCATGGGGTATCGTATTTTCTTTGATTACCACTGTAATTAAATCTTTTTTGGCTCTTCTTGTTGCCTTTTCCACTGCCTGAGAAACATCTTTTCCCTTATCAATTCCAAGACCTATTCTGCCTTTTTTGTCCCCGACAACCATAAGAACCCTAAAACGAAGACGCTTTCCGCCGCCAGTCACCCTGGTAACTCTGGTTAAATCCAAAAGCTTTGAATCAAATTCATCTTTTGGTCTTAAATCTCTTCTTTCTCTATTTTTGCGAATAAAAATCATGTGTTTACCCGCCTAAATTTTACTCTGTAAAATTTTGGCGGGTTAATTAAAAATTTAGTCCTCCATCTCGCGCCCCTTGGGCCAACGCCTTAATTTTTCCCTGGAAAATAAAACCTCCGCGATCAAAAACCACTTTTGTTATCTTTGCTTTTTTTGCTTTTTCCGCTATTAGCTTCCCGACTTCATGGGCAGCAGTGGTTTTTCCTTTCTGTCCTTTTTTCTGTTTGTTTATTTCCAAATCGTTAGCAGCTGCTAAAACTTTTCCGTTTTCATCATCAATCAGTTGAGCATAAATATGGTTTGAAGATTTAAAAACGCAAAGTCTGGGACGTTCTTTATCGCCTTTTATTTTTGCTCTCACCTTTTTGTGTCGCCTTATTCTTGATTGATATTTATCCCCTGTTTTCATTATTTAAATTATATGAATGGTTTATTATTTTTAAGTTTTGGCGGAAATTACTTTCTTTCCTTCTTTTCTCCTTATTTTTTCACCCACATATTTTATTCCCTTTCCCTTATACGGCTCTGCCTTTTTAACTTTCTTTATTATCGCCGCAATCTGCCCCACTTTTTCCTTATCAACACCTGAAACAGTAATAATATTCTTTTCAACTAAGAGTTTAATGTCTGGGGGACATTTTATTTTGACTGGAGATGTAAACCCGACACTCAAAACAAGATCTGCGCCCTCAAGCGCTGCCTTATATCCTATACCTTCTATTTGTAATTTTTTTTCAAAACCCTTTGTTACACCTATAACCATGTTTGCTAAAATGGCGCGGGATAATCCCCAAATTGCTCCTATTTTTTTTGAATATTCTTTTTGGCGGGGCAAAAGCAAAATCTGCCCGTCTTTAATTTCCATTTTTATGGCTAGGTCAATTTTCCTGGTTAATTCTCCAAGCGGTCCTGAGACTTTTACTTCCTGCTCTTTTATGTCTATTTTCGCATCTGCCGGTATTAAAATTGCTTTTTTACCTATACGACTCATAAATAATTTTTAATTTTTTAACTTATAAAATATTAAAACGAGGCAATAATTATTGCCGAGCGTCTTACCATACTTCGCAAATCACCTCTCCACCTAATCTTTCTTTTCTCGCTTTTTTATTTGTCATTAATCCTTTTGACGTTGAAATTATTGTTATTCCTCGGCCTCCCCTAACTGCCCTGATGTCGGATGTTTGGATATAAACCTTATTGCCCGGTTTGGATATTCTTTTTAAGGAGGATATGGCGGGAGCATCCTGATTATATTTTAAAGCAATTTTCAATATTCTATCATCTTTTTTAGGGGTTTTCTTTATGTCGCCAAGAAATCCTTCTTCAACTAAAATCTTGGCAATTTCTTGCTTTAATCGCGAAAACGGTATGAAAACCTCTGTTTTCGCTACGGCCTGAGCATTCCTTATTTGATTTAACATATCTGTAATTGGATCTGACATGTTTTTACCAACTTGATTTTTTTATTCCAGGAATTTCGCCTCTATTGGCCAGTTCCCGAAAACAAATTCTACAGAGGCCGAATTTTCTCAAAAATCCCCTTCTTCTGCCGCACCTGAAACAGCGCCGGATAATTCGCGTGCTGAATTTCGGCTTCTTTTTCGACTTTGCCATTTGTGCTTTTGTCGTCATGAAATAGTTAAATATTATTTTTTCTTTTTTTCTTCCTTAAAAGGAAACCCCATTAATTTAAATAATCCTAATCCTTCTTCTTTGCTTTTAGCATTTATTGCTATTGTAACCTCAAGACCAAAAATAGTTTTTTCCTTTTCGGCGACAATCTCGGGAAAAGCGATATCCTCCCGGAACCCAATAGTTAAATTTCCCTTTTTATCAATCGACTTTGCATTAAGACCCCTGAAGTCCCTTAATCTTGGCAAGGTTAAATAGACAAGTTTTTCCAAAAAATCATACATCTTGTTTTTTCTTAGGGTCACAACGGCAGCAATTTCGATTCCGCTTCTTAATTTAAATCCCGAAACTGATTTTTTTGCTTTAACGACTTTTGGTTTTTGGCCCGAAATAGCTACTAAATCCTGGCTAATATTCTTAATAACCTTTTCTCTTTCCTGACCGGTTTTATTGACAACTTCTTTGCCAAAACAGGAGTTCAAAACAACTTTCTTAATCTTGGGTACCGCCATTACATTTTTATAGCCGAATTTTTCCATCATCTGCGGTATAACTTCTTTTTGATATTTATCTTTTAAATTCATATTATTTTAAGTTTCGTTGGTTTTGCCGAACCATTATTAAATCTCCTGACTGCATTTTTTACAAAAACGGTATTTTTTGTTTTTTTCTGTCTTATAACCAACTCTTGCGGCCTTACTGCATTTTGGGCAAACCAGTTTAACATTTGAAGCGTGTACGGGGGCGGGCACTTGGACAATCTGCCCCTTTTCGCCCGATTTCTTCGGCCGAAGATGCTTTTTCTTTAAATTAATCCCCTCAACTAAAACGGTCTCTTCTTTAGGAAAAACATTTAAAACCTTCCCCGTCTTTGCGCGGTCTTTACCCGAAATGATTAAAATTGTATCGCCTTTTCTTATTTTCATATTTTCCTACTTATAAATTAAGCAAAATTTTGGGCGGTTTATACCAATTCTGGCGCCAGAGCCGCTACTTCGTTAAAACCTTTTTCTTTTATCTCTTTTGCCATGGGGCCAAAAACTCTACCTCCCCTTGGTTTGTTATCAGCGTCTATAACCACCGCTGCGTTATCATCAAAACGAACGTAAGAACCGTCCGGTCTTTTGTATTCTCTTCTTTGCCGAATAATCAGGGCTCTGACTATCTCGTGTTTCTTTATTAATTTTCTTGGCTCAGCCTTTTTTACGGCTCCGACTATTATATCTCCTAATTGGGCAAAACGATGACGCGTTCCGCCCAAAACAGTAATGCACTGCACAATCTTTGCGCCCGTATTATCAGCGATTTTTATTATTGTCCTTGGTTGAATCATGATGATTTTATGAATGAAATGAATAATATCATCACCCCGCCCTCTAAGCGTTAATCTCTACTAATGCATAGAGGGCGGGGTCTTCGGCAAGTTTTATCCGTTCAAAACTTACCTACGACTTTCCATTTTTTACCCTTACTAATCGGCTTACATTCTTCTATAATAACCTCGTCTCCCGCCTTATACTCTCCTTTTTCATCATGGGCCTTATATTTTTTGTGAACCTTATATCTCCTCCCGTATTTTGGGTGTTGTTTTATCCTTTCTACTAAAACTACTACGGTTTTTTGCATTTTATCGGAAATAACTTTTCCGGTTAATTTTTTTCTTGACATAATAGTTTGTGAGCGAAGCGAATAATATCATCCCCCTCTAATCGTTAACCTCTATTAATGCATATAGAGCTGGATAAGATCGCTGTTGCTCGCTTATTTTTCTTTAATTACTGTAAGGATTCTCGCAATATCTTTTTTTATATTCCTTATTTCTTTCACGTTTTTTAGTTTGTTGGCAGCAAGCTTGAAAAAAAGCTTGCTTAAACTCTCCCGTAACTCCTGTATATTTCTCTGAAGCTCTTCTTTGCTTTTTTTCCTAAGATCAACTGTTTTCATAATTGTTTTTAATAATACAGAAAGCTATGCTTTCTTTATAAATTTAGTTTTAATCGGTAATTTACCCCCGGCCATCTTAAAAGCTTCTCTGGCTATTTCTTCCTTAACGCCGTCAAGCTCAAAAATTATCCTTCCAGGTTTAATGGGATAAACATAGTGGTCAACACCTCCTTTGCCTCCACCCATCGGAACTTCATTGCCTTTGAAGGTTACGGGTTTGTCGGGAAAAATACGAATCCAAAGCTTTCCTCCTTTTTTAAGATAACGGATTATAACACGCCTGGCGGCTTCGATTTGACGGGCAGTAATCCATTTGGTATCCATAGATTTCAATCCAAAACTGCCAAAATTAAGCTCGGTAGCGCGAGTTTCAACGCCTTTTGAATGACCTCTGTGCCATTTTCTGTGTTTTACTTTTTTGGGCATTAATATGCTCATATTATGAATGAAATGAATAATATGCTCACCCCGCCCTCTGAGCTCTATGAAATTTATACAACATAGAGGGCGGGGTTCTCGTTGCTACTCGAATTTTTCTCCTTTATATATCCAAACCTTAATACCTATAACTCCGTAAGTGCAATATGCTTGAGCCTCGGCATAATCAATGTCTGCTCTTATCGTCTGGAGAGGAAGACGGCCCTGCCTCAACCACTCTTTTCTGGAGATCTCAATTCCGTTTAATCTTCCCGCAACTTCAATCTTTGCTCCCTTAGCTTCTTTATTGGCGATAACCCTCCCCATGGTTCTTTTTAAAACCCACCTGAATGGCACCCTTTTTTCTATCTGCTGGGCTATCAACTGGCTAACCAGCACAGCTGAAAGCCAAGGATTTTTTACTTCTCTTATTTCTATTTTAATCTCTTTTTTCGCCGAATCTTCCTTGCCAAGATTCATTCTTTTTTGGACAATCCCTTTTATCTTCTCTATCCCTTCACCACCCCGGCCAATAATAAGACCGGGTCTTGCCGTATAGATAATAATATTTATTTTATTCGCCGAGCGCTCAATCTCAATATTAGCAACCGAGGCCTCGGCTAATTTCTTTTTTAAAAATTCTCTAACTAAAAAATCTTCCTCAAAGTTTTTGGCTATTTTTTTACCATAAAAACCGCGGATATGCCAATCGTTTATCCCTTTGATTCTATATGATTTTGGGTGAACCTTATGTGACATAATTATGAATGAGGGAGTCCCGCTAAGCGGGACGACCGAAAGAGTAATTATATAGACCTTCGGTCTATATAATTTAATATTAAAATGCCTTTCTCCTAAATATTCTTTTTAATCCCCTTAAGCTTCCCTGTTTTTTAGATTCTTCTATTTTGAATTTGGGCTGTGTTGGCTTTTCTTTTTTGGGCTGTGATTCTGTTTTTTCTTCGGAAATTTTAGCTTCTTCTATTTTTGTCGGTTCTTCTTTTTTGATTTTTTCTTCTGTTTTTTTCTTGGTCTTTTTCTTGGAAGTCGGTTTAACCTCGGCTAAAACCAGAGTAATATGGGACGCTCTTTTCCAAAGCGGATGAGCACTCCCGCGCGAAACGGGCATCCATCTTTTTAATTTCGGCCCTTCGTCAACAAAAATTTTTGAAATGTAAAGGTTGGACGGCTCTAATTGAAAACTATTCTTGGCGGATGTAACCGCGCTTCTTAAAAGCTTCAACACTGATTTGGCCGGCCTATTAGCTGAAAATTCAAGAAGGGCTTCGGCTTCTTCGACCTTCTTCCCTCGCACCAAATTCACAGCTTGTCTGGTTTTCCTTGGTGTTATTCTTAAATAATTTAATTCAACTTTAATTTCCATAATTATGAGTGAAGAAGAAATGAGAGCTTGCTTTCATTTCGACCGAACGATTAATTATATAGACAATTTATTGTCTCTATAATATTCAACCTTTATATTTAAGCGATTTTCTTGGTATCATCGGCAGCAGCAATTTTTGCTGTCTCTTTATCAACTACCCCCTGCTCTAATTCTCTCTGCATCCTGCCTCCGTGCCTTTGAAATTTGGTAGAAGGAGCGAACTCTCCTAATTTATGTCCCACCATATCTTCGGTGATATAAACGGGAACATGTTCTTTGCCGTTATGGACTCCAAAAGTAAAACCCACCATTTCAGGCGCAATACTACAATCTCTGGACCAGGTTTTAATAATTGCCTGATCTTCTTTTTTTAACTTCGCTATCTTTTTTAATAATTTTTGGTCGATATAAGGACCTTTTTTAAGACTTCTAGACATAATTATAATTGTAAGTGAGGAAGAAAAACAAAAATAAATTTTTGTTTTTCGACCGAACGCGCAAATATGCAGACGCTTGACGTTTTCACTTATTTTTTATTCTTCTTTTAATGATGAACTTATTTGACATCTTTTTCCTTGATCTAGTTTTAACTCCCAAAGCTGGCTTACCCCAAGGAGTTTTAGGGTGTTTTAAACCAATCGGTTGTCTGCCTTCGCCACCGCCATGAGGATGATCAACGGGATTCATCGCAGATCCCCTAACTGTTGGCCGCCTTCCCATTAAACGGGACCTTCCCGCCTTACCAATATTAACAAAACGATGCTCTGAATTTGAAACTGTTCCGATAGAAGCGAAGCACTCGTTTTTAATTCGCCTAATCTCGGTTGACGGCATTTTAAGTTGGGCATATCCTTCTTCTTGAGCCAATACCTGGGCGGTTGTTCCTGCTCCGCGGACCATCATCCCGCCTTTGCCGGGCTCCATTTCAATATTATAAACCATAGTACCTACGGGCACATTCTTTAATTTTGTTCTATTACCTGGTTTCAAAGGACTTTTTTCCGAACATATCATTTCGTCGCCAACCTTTAATCCCTGAGAAGCTAGGATATAAGATTTTGTATTATCTTGATATTGAATCAGGGCAATAAACGATGTCCTATTTGGATCATACTCTAAGGCAATTACCTTAGCCACCATATCTAATTTCGGCTGTCCGAATTCAATAATCCTATAAAGTCTCTTTCTCCCGCCGCCCTTGTGACGAGTTGTAATTCTGCCGTTTTGAGCTCTGCCCATTCTTTTTTTGTTTGCCCTTAAAAGAGTCTTTTCCGGCTCTTTTTTAGTAAGGACTGAATAATCTATTCCTGTCATTCCTCTTCTTCCTGGTGTAGTTGGTTTGTATATTTTCATGGTTAAATTTATTTATTATATAGATTTTATGGCGACAGCTATAAAATCTCTATATAATCTCTATCTTTTGACCTTCTTTTATTTTTACTATTGCCTTTTTATAACCTTGTTTTAAACCTATTGTTTTTCCTAAACGTCTTTTTTTGGCGGGAATGGTGATAATATTAACCGTTAAAACCTTCACCCCATAAATAGATTCAATTGTTTTTTTAATTTCAACTTTGTTCGCGCGAGAAAAAACCTTAAAAACATACCGGTTAATTGCTCCGAGGTCCGTTGCTTTTTCTGAAATATGGGGCGCTTTAACAACGCCGTAAATAACAGCGCCTTTTTTACGTCTTGGCACTTCCTGTGTGCGAACAGTGGAATTTTTTTCTACTGGCTTTTTTTCTTTCTCTTCTCCCTTCTTTCCTACTGCTTCTTCTTTTTTCTTGGCTGGAGCTTTTTTAGGAGAAGGTTTCCTTTTCTTTTTAAAAATATTTAAAAGTGACATATTTTTACTTTTTGTTCTCAGTTTTCTGAGGAACCTCTTCCGGTGATTTATCTGCAAATGTTTCTTTGATTGATTTGATTGTGTTTTTAGGCATCAGCAAATATCGGGAAGAAAGCGCGTCTAAGGCGTTTAAATTTCTAGCGTCCATCGTGACGATTTTGGGAATATTTCTTGCTGATAATATGACTTTTTTATCGTAAGTTGGCAAAAGTATTAAACAATTCTTCTTACAAGGGAGTTTTTGCAGGATACTTATCATCTCTTTTGTTTTTGCTTTATCTATTTTTAATTCATCTAAAACTACTAAGAGATTTTTTCTGACTTTCTCTGATAAAACCATAAATAAGGCTTTTTTTCTTATTTTGTTCGGAACTTCCTTTTTAAATATTTTGTCTTTTCTCGGACCAAAAGTCACTCCGCCTCCTCTCCATAAAGGAGACCTAATAGAACCTGCTCTTGCCCTGCCAGTTCCTTTTTGACGCCAAGGTTTCCTTCCTCCTCCCCTTACTTCGGACCTATCTTTTGTGTGGGCTGTTATTTGCCTTCTGTTAGCCATTTGAGAAACTACTACTTGATGAACCAAATCAGAGTTCATCTTTACGTCAAAAATTTCCTTCGGCAATAAAGTATTCCCTACCTCCTTTCCTTCTATATTATATACTGTAATTTTCATTTGATTTCTAAACTTTTAAAATAAACAAGGCGTTGGCCTAAAAACAGTTTAGCGAGGCAATAAAGTTTTCTGAACCACTCGCAAAACCCCAAGAGCGAGGGAATATAGTTTTCAGTGTAATGCGGAGCGATTTTGATTGGTTCGCCAAAGGCGAAAAATCGCGAGTAGATTAGCGAGTTTTTTCGCTGGAAAAAAACTCGCGGCAATGAAAACTATGTTCCCGAGCGTATTTCTAATAATGTCCCTTTCCTCCCCGGCACCGCCCCTTTAACTATTAATAAATTATTATCTATATCTGTTTTCACTATTTTCAGATTTTTAACTGTTGTTCTTTCGCCACCCATCCTGCCTGGCATTTTTTTACCCGGCACCACTCTCTGTGGGAAACGCGAACCGATAGAGCCCAAGGTCCTATGTTCGTGCTTTACTCCATGCGAGCTGGATTTACCGGCAAAACCCCATCTCTTCACCGATCCTTGAAATCCTTTTCCTTTTGAAATTCCTGAAATCGCAACAATATCTCCTTCTTTAAATAATGACAGATCAATTTTGTCGCCCACTTTGTTTTGCTCGTCATCTTTTACCCTTTCTTCTCTTATATACCGATATTCTTTTCCTTTTGCTGATTTTTTTATTTTCTTTTCTTTGGTGATTTTATCAAAACCTACCTGAAACGCTTGATAGCCATCTTTTTCTTTGGTTTTTTGCTGCAAAACGTAACAAGGACCAGCCTCGATTAAGGTTACCGGTATTAATACGCCCCCTTGACTGAAAAACTGCGACATTCCAATTTTTTTACCAATAATAAATTTCATGGTAATTATGAACGAAGTGAATAATATAATGACCCCGCCCTCTAAGCGTTAATCTCTACTAATGCATAGAGGGCGGGGTAAGCTCGCTGTTGCTCGCCTAACTAAACACCGGACTTTAAGTCCGGCATTTTCACCCGGTTAAATGGCCTGTCGGGCCAATTTCGCCAAAAGCGAAATTATTTAACTGGGTAAAAAAAATTAAACACTGGGACTTAAGACGGCTAATCCCGCCTTGGCGGGGTTACCATAATAGTATCCTATTATTGTTTCTATTAAATATACTACTAAATCTTCACGGTAATGTCAACGCCTGCCGGCAGATTTATATCTCGTAATGCTTCAAGAATATCGGAGTTGGGATTTAAGATATCAATTATCCTTTTATGGACTCTCATTTCAAACTGTTCTCTTGCGTCTTTATGGATAAAGCTTGACCTATTAACGGTAAATTTTAATATCTCTGTCGGCAATGGGATAGGACCCACTACCTCGGCACCATAACGTGTAGCAATATCAATAATCTGCCGAGAGCTGTTATCAATAATCTTGTGATCGTAGGCTCGCAGCTTAATCCGAAGCTGAGGTTTTACCTGTTCAGCAACCTTTTCTTCTATTTTCTTCTTTTTATCAGTGGATATAACTTTTTTCTTTACAGTTTTCTTTACTGGCATTTGATAATGTTATGAACGAAGTGAATAATATTATCACCCTGCCCTCTATGCTGTCGGAAAATTATTTTTGCATATTCTTTGGAAATTACCCATTAATCTCTTTTGTGAAATTCCAACGGCTTAGAGGGCTGGGTAAAGTCCTTTGTTATCACAAAGTCCTTTACTTTATTATCTTTGTCACTACTCCAGCTCCCACGGTTTTTCCACCTTCTCTGATGGCAAATCTTTGCTTCTCTTCAAGCGCAACCGGAGCGATTAACTTTACTTTCAAATTAGCTGTATCGCCGGGCATAACCATTTCTATCCCTTCGGGCAAAGTTACTTCCCCGGTAATATCGGTTGTTCGAATGTAAAGCTGGGGCTTATACCCTGCAAAAAATGGAGTATGACGGCCACCTTCTTCTTTGGCTAAGATATAAACTTCACCCTCAAATTCAGTATGAGGGGTAATAGACCCGGACTTAGCCAATACCTGGCCCCTTTCAATATCTTCTTTTTTTATTCCCCTTAACAAAATGCCCACGTTATCACCTGCTCTTCCCTCGTCTAATGATTTATTAAACATTTCAACCGAGACCACAACTGTTTTTTGGGTTGGTTTTATACCAATTATTTCCACCTCTTCGTTGGACTTAATTATACCCCTCTCAATTCTGCCGGTAGCAACCGTTCCTCTACCCTCAATCGAAAAAACATCTTCCACGGCCATAATGAACGGCTTATCCAGTTCGCGCTTCGGTTCTGTAATATAATTATCAACAGCGTCAAGCAGTTCTACAATACATTTTGCTTTTTCATCTTCTGAAGAAGTGGCTTCCAGCGCTTTTAAAGCCGAACCCCTGATAATAGGGATCTCATCACCCGGATATTTGTATTTCTTTAACAACTCTCTTACCTCTGATTCTACCAATTCCAGGATTTCAGGGTCATCGACTTGGTCTACTTTGTTCAAAAATACAACCAGGGTCGGCAATCCTACCTGACGGGCAAGTAAAACATGCTCTTTTGTTTGAGGCATCGGACCATCTGGAGCCGAAACCAACAGAATGGCGCCATCCATCTGGGCTGCGCCGGTAATCATATTCTTAATATAATCGGCGTGCCCCGGGCAATCAATTAAAGCATAGTGGCGTTTTGCCGTTTCAAATTCCAAGTGGGAAATTGAAATCGTTACGCCCCTTGCTTTTTCTTCGGGAGCTGAATCAATTTGATCAACGCCTTTTTCAGATGCTTTAAGACCGCGCAATTTTGAAAGTTTAAGTATTGCGGCTGATAAAGTGGTTTTCCCATGGTCAACGTGGCCGATGGTACCAATATTAACGTGAGGTTTTGTTCTCTCAAATTTTTCTGCCATGTTTTTTTATATTGTTTTTTAATAATTGCAAGCGAGGAAAAAGTGGAAAAACTTGTTTTTACACTTTAACCGAGCGCCGCAAATATATAGATTATTTATAATCTCTATTTTAAATTTTTTAAAACTATTACCATAATACGATAAATCCTTGTCAAGGTCAAGAGGAAAAGTTGAACCACGTAATAATCAAGCAAGGCATTAGTCCTAAAAGTAAATCTCGCAGGCGATTTTGCATGGTTCGCCTTCGGCGAAAAATCGCCGAGAGCTTAAGACGCGAAACCACGCTGGGGTTTCGACGTGTGGTACTTTTGGGACTAATGCCGAGCGCAATTCCCGAACGCTATTTCCTCTTTCCCTCCATAATCTCCCTTGCTATATTCTCTGGCACTTTTCCATAATGGTCAAATTCCATAGTAAATGTTGCTCGGCCTTCAGTTAAAGAGCGGAGGCCGGTTGCATAGCCGAACATTTCAGCCAAAGGTACCTGGGAATCAATCACTTTCATACCCACTCTTTCTTTTGTCTCTAATATTTTACCCCGCCTTGAATTCAAATCAGATATTACCTGGCCGAAGAAATCTTCCGGGCTCACAATCTCTGTTTTCATAATAGGTTCCAATAAAACTGTCTTTGCCCTTTTGACAGCGGATTGAAAAGCCATAGAGCCGGCAATCTTAAAAGCAAATTCTGAAGAATCAACTTCGTGAAAACTTCCATCGTACAAAGTAACCTTAACATCTACAAAAGGATAACCGGCCAACACGCCTTTATCTGCCGCCTCTTTTATGCCTTTTTGGACTGCTGGAATGAATTCTTTAGGAATAATTCCTCCTTTTATCTCGTCAACAAATTCAAAACCAGTCCCCCTTTCCTTCGGTTCAACCCTAAGCCAAACATGGCCATATTGCCCCTTGCCTCCCGACTGTCTCACATATTTTCCTTCTGCTTCGGCTTCGCCTAAAATGGTTTCTTTATAAGCAACTTGGGGTCTGCCGTAATTGGCGTCTACTTTGAATTCCCTTCTAAGCCTGTCGGCAATAATATCTAGGTGCAACTCCCCCATCCCGGATATAATTGTTTCTCCTGTTTCCTGGTCTTCTTTTATTCTGAATGTCGGATCTTCATCAGATAATTTTCTCAAAGAAACAATCAATTTTTCCTGGTCTGCTGTTGTTTTTGGTTCAACCCTAATCCCAATTACTGGTTCTGGGAACACAATCTTTTCTAAAACTATGGGATTGTCCTTGTCACAAAGAGTATTGCCTGTGCCTGTATTTTTCAGGCCGACAGTTGCTCCTATTTCCCCAGTATATAATACATCTAATTCCTGGCGCGAATTCGCATGCATTCTTAAAATTCTGCTGATTCTCTCCTGCTCGCCGGTAGTTGAGTTTAAAACATAAGATCCTTTGTTTAAAACGCCGGAGTAAATTCTAAAATAAGTTAGAGTTCCTACATAAGGATCGGAGGCAACTTTAAAAACCAAAGCTGAAAACGGTTCTTTATCATCCGGTTTTCTGGTAATTGCTTTGCCGGTTTTCATATCTGTCCCATCAACCGGAGGCAAATCTACGGGTGAAGGCAAATAATCAACAATCGCGTCAAGAACCGGCTGCACCCCTTTATTTTTTAAAGCTGAACCGCAAAAAACCGGCACCAGCTTATATTCAAGGCAGCCTTTTCTTAGTGCGTTTTTTAATTCCTGAACAGTAATTTCCTTTTTTTCTAAAAACTTTTCTACCAGTATATGGTCTTCGCCAGCTATTTTTTCTACTAATTTTTGGCGATAAGTTTCCGCTTTTTCTTTAAATTCTGCCGGAATGTCTTTTAAAACAACTTTCTCGCCCTTATCTCCCTCAAAATAAACTGCCTTCATTTCGAATAAATCAATAACGCCCTGAAATTTGTCTTCTTCCCCCATTGATAATTGAACCGGCACAGCATAGGGGGTAAGTTTGTCATAAATTGATTGAAGGCTATTTTCAAAAGAGGCTCCCATTCTATCCAGTTTATTTATAAAACAAACCCTGGGAATTTTGTAACGATCCGCCTGCCGCCAGACGGTTTCTGATTGGGGTTCTACTCCGGCAACACCGTCGAAAACAACAACCGCTCCGTCTAAAACCCTTAAAGATCTTTGAACTTCGGCGGTGAAATCAATGTGGCCGGGCGTATCAATAAGATTTATTTGATGATCTCTCCAGAAAAGGGTTGTCGCAGCCGAGGTAATGGTTATACCTCTTTCTTTTTCCTGGTCCATCCAATCCATTACTGCCTCTCCTTCATGAACCTCACCTATTTTGTGGGAAATTCCTGTATAAAAAAGCAGCCGCTCGCTTACAGTGGTTTTGCCTGCATCAATATGGGCAATAATGCCTATATTTCTAAGTTTTTCAACAAGATAAGGTCTGGTCATATTTTTACAATCTAACGGGCGAAACGAGCAAAAGCCTTGTTTGCTTCCGCCATTCTATGCGTATCGTTTTTCTTTTTAATTGCTACGCCAGTGTTATTAGCCGCATCAATAATTTCCTGGCTTAGTTTCTCTGACATTGGTTTTCCTTTTTTTGCTCTAGCCCCATTAAGTATCCATCTTATAGCTAAAGCTAATTTCTTTTCCCCCTTGATCTCAACTGGAACTTGATAGGTGGCCCCGCCTATCCTTTTTGGACGCACCTCTAAAAGCGGCGAAGCATTGTCTATCGCTTGTCTGAAAACTTCTAAGGGTTCTTTTTTTGTTTTTTCTTTTATAATATCAAAAGCGTTGTAAACTAATTTTTGGGCAATAAGTTTTTTGCCTTTCTTCATTACTTTGTTTATAAATTGAGCAACAACCACGTCATTATACAATCTGTCCGGTTCAATTATATGTTTTTTAAATCTTTTCATCGAAATTTAAAATAATAAATTTAAAATTATTTAGTTCGTTATTATATAAAGTGAGGCAACATATCTTTCGTTGTAATTCGGAACGAATTTGCTTGGTTTCTGCTCGAGGCGGAAAAATTCGCGAGTACATTAGCGAGTTTTATCGCTGGAGGAAAACTCGCGGCAACGAAAGATATGTTGCCGAGCAATTACTTTTTCTCTTTCTTTGTGCCGTATTTGCTTCTTCCTCTTTTTCTTCCCTCTACGCCGCCTGTATCTAAAACCCCCCTTACAATGTGATATCTTACGCCGGGCAAATCTTTAACTCTGCCGCCGCGGATTAAAACTACGGAGTGTTCTTGCAAATTATGTCCTTCACCGGGGATATAAGCGGTTACTTCCATGCCGTTGGAAAGTTTAACTCTGGCGACTTTTCTTAAAGCAGAATTCGGCTTTTTAGGAGTAGTGGTAAAAACCTTAACGCAAACTCCTCTTTTAAATGGCGCAGGATAGTAGGTCGGCCGGTTTTTTAAAACATTGAAACCAAACTCAAGCGCCGGCATCTTTGTGCGCTTTTTTGATTTCTTTCTTGGTTTTTTAATAAGTTGATGGATAGTCGGACACATAATTTAAAATTTTGCGAATACAAAAAGTATTTTAACAAATAGATTATAAATCGTCAATAGAATGTGGGCGCTGGATTCGAATCATAGCTTAAAACGGAGGCTGCGTTCCAGTGAACAAAACATAAAGCGGCCCGACTATAAATTGAAAACCGACAAAACTCATAAAAAGAATCACGGCAAATATTAATAAAAGGCTATTCTTAAGAAAGATTGTTTTAAATTTTTCCAGGCGGGGAAAAGAGAAAAGGATGTGTGAACCATCAAGAGGAGGAATGGGCATCAAGTTAAATACGCCAAGAATAAGATTTATCCAGACAAAAAAACTGAGAAAAAAAAGCAGGCCAAAATTAGTAATCACAAAAAACCGCAGGAAAAGTCCAACTATTAAAGCAACAACAAAATTGGAGCCTGGCCCGGCAAGAGCAACCAATAATTCTCCCCTTCTTCGGTTTTTAAGATTATAGGGATTAAAAGGAACGGGCTTGCCCCAGCCAATGCCGATAAAAAAAAGCAAAAGCGTTCCAACAGGGTCAAGGTGAGCAAACGGATTAATAGTCAAACGCCCCTGGTTTTTAGCAGTAGGGTCTCCTAAAGAATAAGCCATCTGAGCATGGGAATATTCGTGAATACCCAAAGCCAGCAGAATTGAAACCACCACTATTAAAAACAATAACGGGTCTGAAAAAAGTAATTGGACGAGCATAATAGAATTTTTAAAACCGTCAATAATGTTTTAATATTTCCAGTATACATAATATTGCAAAAAAATGAAAGTTGGTTTAGAATGAGTATTATACAAAAAAATAAACTTTTATGGCAAAAACTTGTACTATTTGCAACAAAACATCAACAGTGGTCTGGAAATTAAGAAAACTCCGCGGTAAATATAATCCAACTACAAAAAAAAGAAAATATCCCAATCTGCAATGGGTAGTTATCCCTATTGGAATAAAATATCCAAAAAAAGCTAAACCCTTCCGCGGCAAGCGCGTTTTAGCTTGTACAAAATGTATAAAAGCCCTTGCTAAGAATAAATAATCGCGGGGTGTGGCCTAGTGGTTTAGGGCGCCAGCATGGGGTGCTGGAGACATTTCGCGGGTTCGAATCCCGCCACCCCGACCAAATTTATGCGCTTAATTAAAATTACCTGCGTTTATTGTGGTAAAAAATTCTTCAGAGAATTTGGTCGAGTAAATGAAGCCAATAAGTTTAGTTGGAACCAATATTGTTCCAAAGAATGCCAAAATCAAGCCAAAGTTACAAGAATTGAACAGATATGCGCGAATCCTAATTGCAATAAAAAAGTATCTCGGCTATTAAACCAATTTAAAAAATCCAAATCAGGCCATATTTTTTGTTCATCTTTTTGTGCAGCCGCTGTTAATAATTTGTCCAGACGTAAAACTAAAACTTGTTTTATTTGTAAAAAACAATTTTACGGCAAGACAAAATATTGCTCAAAATTTTGCTACCATAACTGGTTGAAATCCAAACCGAGAACAATAAGAATTACTAAGATTAAGATAATTAGCAGAATAAAAGAATTTTGCAGAAGAGAAGGGAGAATTCCTTTTAAAGAGGAGTTTCCGCATTATAATACGGCACAAAAACGATTCGGCTCTTGGAACAAAGCAATCGAGGCGGCGGGGTTTAAAACAAACCCAGTTCTGTTTGCTAAAAAACATATTGCTAACGACGGACACAAGTGCGACTCTCTTGCTGAAAAAATCATTGATGATTGGCTTAGTGCAAGAAGAATCAAACATAAAAGAGGAACACCATACCCGGAAAACAAAAAATTAACAGCTGATTTTGTTTTAAAAAATAATTGGGTAGAATTTTTCGGTTTAGCTGGTAAATTAAAAGAGTATGATAAACTTGTAAGGAGAAAACAAATACTATCTAAGAAACATAATCTTCAATTGATAGAAATTTATCCGAAAGACTTGTTTCCACGGAATCGACTTTCCGAAATTATAAGAATTAAGAAAATATAAAAATTGGGATACAACTCCCAGCAGCCCGACCAAAATCAAAAACTCGCTTCAGTAAGCGAGTTTTTGATTTTTAAGTTGTTCAACCTTGCACAGCCGTTTTCTTTAATCAACCGACTGCAAAAAACCAGCTATCACCTAATAGGCAATCTTGTTAACCAGCAGTTCAAGGAGGTTCTTAACCTCTTCTTGGGCCTGGGCTTCGGTCTTGGATTCGGTGAACTTATTCCATTGGTCAAGGATGTCTTCGTTGTTAATGTCTCTGACTGCGTTCTCAAGTTGGAGGCGGTCTTCAAAGGAAACCTCGGTTTCTGCTTTTAAGACCTTCCCAATGAATAGTTTGGTGAAACTGAGTACTTTCTCATTTTGTTGGTAAGTTCGAAGCAGGGACTCTGCAGCTTTGAGGTTCTGCAAAGAGACATAACACTGGCTGGCAGAAAGAACGAGGCCGGCAGCTAAAACAACGATAATAATGATGGTGATGGTGCGTTGGTTGAACATATTATTTTTAAATTTTAAATTTTAATAAATTCTTTGGCTAAGCCAAGTTTTCTGTCAATTTTTTTGTTTTGAAATCACGATAAAAATTAAAGACGAGCAAAAGAATAACTATAGCCAAAAGGGCGGTTTTCCAATCAACGATTTTCAACCACCAATATTTTGTTTTTAACTCAATATTAACATGGACTCCCGAACCCTCTTTCACCTGGAACGGTTTTCCGTCGTAAATAAGATAGCCCGGCGCGATTACTCTAAGGTAATAATGGCCTTCTGGCACCAAGAACGAATAAACGCCTCTAACATCGGTTGTTTGGGGATTTTCCTGGTTATATTCTTTTGCCGACCACAATTCGTATTGTTTGGTCTCGGTGTTAAGCCAGTAAAGAGAAACAATCGCACCGTTAATGCGGGTTTCTTTGTCGCCGTCTTTTTCATAAATATATCCTTCAGGGTCAACGATAGTAATCATTCTGATGGCCTTAGGGTTTTCTGCTTCATCTTTATAATATATTACCGTAATAACCTCGTATTCCCCGTCAACCACGGGAGCTATAATACTGGCGGTGTAAATTCCGTCTCCATCCGGGTCTTTATATTCAAACTCCATTAGTACTAATTTATTTTCAATTTCAATTGGTTTTTCTTGGGGACTTGCCCCCACACCAAAATTTGGTGTGGGGGTGAAAGCTAAATTTGGGTTGGCAAAAACCAAAGAAGCGGTTAATGATTCAAGAGGAAGGTTAAAAGACAATGGTTTGGCTTTTTTAGATTTAAAAACGACATAACCTTTTATTAAAATTACCGGCCTGTCTGGTTTTACCACTAATTCTAGGAGTTTCCCAGCAATAGTTGTAATTATTTGTTCTGGCTGACCTTTTTCAGTTAAAGAAAGTGTTATATTATAGTCAATCAACCCTCCCCCGCTTTTGGCAAAAACGATTTCAGTTGGAATTCTTGCTTTGGCTTGAGCCGTCAATCTGGCAATAGGAATACCCTTTGGCAAAGAAAATCTGCCCGGCTCAACTTCTGCTTCCGGCAATCCGACAACCTCAGTCAATCCCGGCAAAGTTATTTTAGTCCCTTTTAACTTCCCAATATCAGTAATCTTTGTAATGCCGACTTTTTCAAAGGTTCTTTCTAACTGAGGGAATTTTTTAGCTAAGGCCCTAATTTCTGTTGGCAGAGGTTCTAAAACAAAACTTTCAAGTTGTTTTTGTGGTAAAATTTTCCATTCTCCTTTAAGGGGTGACGGCGCCTTTTCTGGCACGGTGACAATCACTTCTGGGGTTGGAGTTTCGGGTAAGAAAATTTTAGGAATAAACGGTTTAAAAACCGTTTTCAGCCGGTCAATAACTTGGGTTATGGGAGGAGCGGGCGGTGTTGGTACTGCCTCAATTATTAAATCAATTGTTAGGGTTTTACCGACATTGCCCATTGCGTCCTCCGGGGTTAGGCGCAATTGATACGTGCCGCCGGAAAGTTTTCCTAAATTAATCCACCATTTTCCTTGTTCGTCCGTATAACCCAAACCATATTTATCTACCCAGTACAAAACAATCTTGGAATTCGGCTCGCAGACACCGGAAAGAATAATATCTTCATCAAAGTTATAGGAAGTTTTGGCGCCTGTTATTTCGATTACAGGCGGTTGGTTGTCAAAGATAATTGAACTGGAAAGAACTTCTGACGCTTGGCCGTATTGAGTATAAAACTTAACATAAACCCTCAAAGAAAGACCTATTGAGGGGAATATAAGATTTTTACAAATCTCTTCCTGACGACCGCATAGATCCCAGGGTTTTTGAGGATGGTAATCCTCTTGGACAGCGTCTTTAAAATCTGCTGTATTGGAAATCGCTATTCTTGCCGTATTATTGCCAACGTTAAACTTCAAAGTAACTATCTGGCTATTTGTAGTTGCTGCCCCGTTATTTATTAAAATTCTAAAAGGAGGGGTTGGCGCGCTGTAGGCCCCTGATGGCAGTCCTCCTCCGCCTCTGATGCTCACTGGTCGCCAATCGGTTTTAACTTCGCAGCCGCTGCAGTTAAAATTAATAGTGCCCACAACATCTCCTGTGGCTGCTCCGGTAAACTGGCCTTCGGAATTAATTGTTACCCCGCTGAAATTTATCCATCCCGTGTTCTCGCCCCAAGCATAGCCGGAAAGCGTGCCTTCATTATTATTTGCCACTCCGCTGGTTGAAGGGTTTAAGTTTATCCAGCCGTAATTATCATTCCAAACATAACCGGTTAAAGCAGAATCAGTAATATGAACACTGCTTTGACCTGTATAAAAATTTATCCAGCCGATATTATCTGACCAAGCATATTTATAATCATTATTAATAATGCCGTCGCTAGCAGATGCAAAAACAAAACCAGCTGTAGCCAATAAAATTATTGAAGTAAATAAAATTATACCTACTTTTGTGCCTACCTTAGCCATCATTTATATTATTTCTTAGGGGACACCCTGTGTCCCCTATTTTTATTGTGGATTTTCTTCGATCGGCGCCTGCTGACCAATTCCTTCTAATGGTTTCTTGCCGGCTTTAAGATTCGCTAAAACCTTCGCGACTGTTTCGTTATCTGGGTTAATCTCCAAAACTTTTTTGATTTTCTCAATCGCCTTATTTGTTTGTCCTTGTTCATAATAAGTCAAACCCGAGAAATACAAGGCGTTAGAATAATTTGGCGAAATCCCGATTGCTCTTTCAAATTCTCCTTGGGCTGATTTCCAATCTTTTTTCTGGTAATAAAGTATCCCCAATTGGAAGGCCAAACCAATGTCATTCGGCGCATATTGTTTTGTATCTTCCAACCCTTTAATTGCTTCGTCTGTCTTACCCTCTGCTTGAGAAACCATAGCCATCTGGAAGCGGGCTGGCGCGTAATCTGATTTTAATTGAATCGCTTTATCTAATTGCTCTTTTGCTTGCGATAGAATCTGGGGTTTGTCCCCTTCTTTTTCTTCGGTTAATGCAGCGGCCCGTATCAAATATACTATTCCTTTCTGAGCTGGGTAATAAGGGTTGTTCGGATCTAGTTTTTCAGCGCTCTCGTACGAATTTATCGCCCAATCTTCCACTCCCGGCACCACTCCTATCAAATTCTGGTAAATCAGACCTCTTACCGACCAATTAGCTATATTTTTAGGATTAACATCGCTGGCTATTTTTGCGGCGTTTATTGAATCACCTACCAGCAATTGTATATTTTTGCTTATTTCTTCCTGGGATATATCTGTCCTGGCCGCTTCCTGCCCTATTTTTGCAAGATAAATCTGCGATAATTGCCTTAAATACAAATCCGAACTCGGATTCAACCCGACTGCTTTTTCTATGCTTCTAATTCCTGCGTCACTCTCCCCTTTTTGTAATTGCACCAATCCTTGGTTGTAATTTATTTCAGCAACATATTTTTGGCCGATTAAAATCAAAAGTCCCAAACCGAATATAAAACAGAGGGTAAAAGCAAAGGTAACGCCAAGAGTTATTAGAGAAGATGGTTCAAGCAGATACTTTTTTCTTTCCTCGGAAATCAAGCCGATAAGGGCGGCGATTAAAAAGAAATAAAGAAAATCCAGCGTTAAACCGCCGTTGTTCAAAAAGAAACCGATGCTTAAAACAATAAAGCCGATAAAAACGCCAAGCGTTATATTCCAATAATCATCGCTGAATTTATTAATAAAAAAGAATTTAATTCCGCAAAAAGCAACATAAATCATTAAAGCCAAAAATGCTAAAACTCCCAAAATGCCGGTAGTTCCTAAAACCGTCAAAACCTTTGAAGTTGCGCCGCCGAATGAGAAATTCCAGAATATGCTTTTATTAAAATCAATGTTTTTATACTTTGCGAAATCATAACTGAAAGTGCCGGGGCCCGAACCCAGAATTGGATTTTGTTTCAAGGTTTGCCAATCTATGTTTAAACTTGTTTTCTGGCTCAGAGAAAATTCAATAGGCGCCGTTGGAAGCAAACCGATTGATGGTTTTAAAATAATAAAAAACAAGGAAAGGGCTAAAAAGAACATCGGTAAAATAAGCCAGCGGCTGTCAAACAAATCTCTTCTTTGAATTCCAAAAATCATAAGCAAAGCGCACCCCAATATCACCAGCCACCACAAAATATGGTAATTAAGCGTTAATAATAAAACAACGGTGAAAATTACTGCCCAAATCAAAGTTATCCCTAATGATTTCTTTCGCGTTAATAATGAAAAAATAAGGGGGAGCAAAACAACAATAAAAAATCCTAAAGTTCCCGCTGTCCCTATTGTGTTAAAAAGCGTGGTTTTGGCAAAATTAAAAGGAAGCAGGAATAGGCCGACAATCTGGAAAAATCCGATTATTAAAGATAAAAAAGCGGAAAATGCTAAGGTAAGAGTTAATTGAAAAATCTCCTTTTTATTAAACAAATTACTTACCAGAAAATAAAAAACAGAGAGGCCGAGCAAGGTAATTAAACTTTCTGAAACATTTTGCGGCCAACCCCAAAAGCTTCCATATCGCCACAAAGAGAATATTGTTGAAAAAAGATAAACAATAAATAAAACCGCGACAATTATATTAGTTTTATTTAAATTGATACTCAATTCTCTTGAAATAAGAACTTTCAACATCCAAGCGAAAAGGGAAATAAACACCAAAAATAATAGAAGCGTCTGTTTGTTGAAGTCAAGAACATCTGAAGTCCAAGGCAGAAAGAATATGGGCAATAAAAAAACCAGCGCATAAATGCTGTATTTTGAAATAAAATCGCAAACTTTTAAAAAAAAAGAATTTTCTTTGGGCATACCTCGTTAGAAGTCCTTGAAGAAAAAATTTATAAATAAATTTTTTCTATCGGTAGGACAAAGTATTAATAATATGAATATTTTCTTGCCTCATTAGTTGTTCATTTGGTTAAAAACAGACTTCTAACGGGGCATAATATAATTTTTAATTTTGAATTAAAAAATAGTTAAAATAATGATTTTTGGGATTTTAAAAACTTCTCTGCGTCTTTAATAACATCTCTGATGAAATCCAAATATTCTTCTGCTTCTTTATTTGAAATTATCGTTCCGCCATCATACAAATCAAGGTTTCTTTTCTTCCTCATCGCCTCACCCATTATTTTTATGCTTTTGTTATCCAAAATTTGTGATAATTTTTCTAAAATCTTTATGTGATGCCCTTGTCTACTCTTTGTCCTATAACCATAAGAAGATACTAAGGCAAGTCCTGTTTTAATCAAAGAATCATAAGAAAATTTAAAGATTACTTCTGGGTGATGATTATCTGCGGCAATTTTGAAATCTCTTATCGCACCATTAAAATATTTATCAATAGCCTTTTTATCAATCTTCCGCTTTTCAAAAAAGTTTGATTCAAAAGATATTTTCATATAATTTTTACATTCTTTCCTGTAAAAATATCTTTAAGCAGGGGGTCTTTTTCTTTCACTCTTTTTTCAAAATCTTTTTCTGATAATTCAATAGAATTTATTTCTTTGCCCGATGAACGTTGAATATCCAAAAGCACTTTTTGTAATTCAATCGTCTTAAAATTCCCCACAACTAAAATATCTATATCGCTTTCAGAAGTCATTTTATTCCTGGCGTAAGAGCCAAAAATATAAACGGATTTGATGCCTTTTATCGGTTCTAATTTTTGTTTTAAAATTTTCTCAAAACCGATATCTTTTAATACAATATTTTTATATTCCTTTAAAAAACGATATTTTTTATTTATAAAAAAATATCTTTCCTTGCCTTGAAAATCGTCCGAAATAATTCCTTCTTTTTTTAGCTCAAGCAATTTTTTATATACATTGGACGGATCTTCATCTATTATTTTTGCCAGCTCGTTGACATAAAAACGCCCCTTTTCGTTTAAAAGAAACAGATTAAGAATTTTCTGGATTATTTTTGACTTTAACGATATCATTTGTGTATATTTATGGTTAATTATTACCATAATTATAGTATAATCTTACAATAAAAACAACCTTCGGTAAACTCCGGGCGTTGATCCGAAATAAATTTTGTTTTTGAATAATTTTTCATTGCCGTCTAATTTTTAAAAGAGCTTCCACCACAATCCCTTAATATACTCCCCTGCTTTTTTTATCGGTTCCACAGGGTTCAAATACTCCCCCACTTTCTTTGCCGGCTCTACTGGATTTATATACTCCAAAACTTTCTTCGTTGATTCTATCAACTTTGCTGGATTTATAAACTTTCTCGTTTTCTCTAATACGCTGGATGTTGTTGAGGTGGTTGATTCTTTTATAGTCGGTGTTAATTTCTTAACAGAATCCAATGTTTTCTGCAATAACCCGGCCGATGATTCCTCTTTAATGGTCGGCACCAGTTTCTTTATAAAGTTCCACATCTTTTGCAGCAAACCAGCTGGCATTGCCTCTTCTAATGTCGGGACAACCTCTGGTTGAACCTCTTCTACTGGCTGGATTTCCGGCTCTGGGGTTACTTCCGGCTGAATTTCTTCTGCCGGTTTGGACATTTGAGACACTTGTTCTTTAACCTCCTTTAGTTCTTGTTTTAAATCGCTCACCGTGCCGGCAGTTTTTGTCGCTTCTTTTTTGACTTCGGTTTTTATTTGTCCACTCAACTCTTGTTTAACCTCCTGTTTTAATTCACTCTTTAATTCTTGTTTCACTTCTTCTTTAACTTCTTGTTTTATTTTTTCTGTTGAGGTTTCCGGCTGGGGCGTTATTTCTGGTGTTGGGGTCGGAGTCGGCGTTGGCGTAGAAGTCGGTGTTGGAACAGCTTGAGGCGTTGGAGTGCTTACTACCGCGATTCCCGCGACAGCGCATTCTCCTTTTGTTTTTACCCATTCGCCGTTTTCAATCCAGGTGCACCAAACTTCTCCAGTTGCCGAATCAACCATTTCCATTTTCTCCATTCTGGCGGTTTTAGCGCTAAACTTATCAACAACTATTTCTTTAAGAGTGGCAATGCCATTAACCAAGGTCATACCGAGGTCGGTAAGCGATTGCCCTAAGGAAACGCTGGTAATTCCAGAAACTTGACCCGTCCCAATTGTCCCTGTAGCGCTAATTC
>JAHIOM010000016.1 GCA_018895235.1 Patescibacteria group bacterium
ATAATCTACGGCTATGATTTAAAAGGGGAGTGGCTTGAGTGCGGAGACAAAGAGAAGTGGATGAAATCATTTTTACGCCTTTGCTTAAAAGACCATCGTTTTGGGCCAGAACTTAAAAACTACTTAAAACAAATTAAATAATAATCATTTTTTTGGGGTACAGATCAAAGCGCCCTCTTTTTTTTCCAAGAAAAAAGCCCCGTAGAACTATGAAAATATTTTAGTCCTTGTGGGGCCTTATCAGATTTTTGTGTATCTTCAAATGTTAGTTTTTGATTAGGACGTGTCAAAGAAAGATCGATGTATCATGGGATACTCCTTAGTGGGTTTTTGACATAGCTGCGTTGATTCCGTTCCCGCGACAGTTTTACCCCGGTTAAATAGCCATCGGGCTAATTTCGCAAAGCGAAATTATTTAACTGGGTTTAGGCAATCAATTCACATCACCTCCTTGTTCAACTTTCATTAGTGGTTGTCGGTTTGTTGATTGGGCGGAAATGCCCTTTTTGAGTTGGGAATTGATCACTTTTATTAAGGCGTGTGTTATTTGCCGAGGGGCAAGCTAGTCATTTGAAAATCACAAATGTTTCATTTTAAAAGAGCTAAGAGTTAGGACGGGGTATTCCCTCGAGCGATATAGGGTAAGAATTCCTATCCTCAATTTAATTATAATAGATATTAAGAAGTATAATCAAGGTATATTTATCCACAGACGGTTTATTGGTTGTATATTTTGTTGTGTGGGATAAAACTTGAAGTTGATTGTTTTAAAAGATAAAATAAAACTATAATTACGAGTAAGAAAGTCTCGCTTAGCGGGACGACCGAACAAGTAATTATGTAGCGAAACTACAATAATAAACATATGCAGAATAATATTTTAAACAACAACACGAAAAATAAAAATGGCAGTGCCATAACTATCACAAAATTAATGATAAGTATTGTTGTCTGCCAATTAGCCGGACTCGTTGGTGCGGTTTTTATGATACCGGCAATGGAGGGTTGGTATAAAAATCTTAGAAAGCCGTTCTTTGCCCCGCCAGACTGGATTTTTTCTCCCGTTTGGATAATTTTATTTATGCTAATGGGAGTTTCTTTATTTCTTGTTTGGAAAAAGAGGGCAGACGGAGAAGCAAGAGTTGTTTTCTTCACACAGCTGATTCTTAATATTCTTTGGTCTGCTTTCTTTTTCGGTTTGAAGTCCCCGGGTTTGGCTTTTATAGAGTTGGTTTTTTTATGGTTTGCCATATTGTGTACTATTATTATTTTTTACAAGATTTATAAATTAGCCGGCTTGTTGCTCCTTCCTTATATCCTTTGGGTTACCTTTGCCGGTGTCCTAAATTTTTCAATTTGGATAATTAATTGGTTTTAATATGCAAAAAAAATATCCCAAAACAAATCTCAAAAAAAAGAAAAATCCGGAATTGCCTCCACCCAAAACCATCAATCGTTCTTGGGGTCAGGCCCCCCGTTTTGAACAGTGTCACATTAAAAGGATAAAATCTAAGTAAAAATTGCGAGTCCAACGCATAATTAAAAGGTCGAATTCTTAAATACTAAATTAAAATTATGAACAATAAACTTTTAAATAAATTATCGTTTGTTTTAGTGATTATCGGTGGTTTAAATTGGGGTCTTGTGGGAATTTTAAATATTGATTTGGTTGCTAAACTCTTTGGCGCAGATGCAATGTTATCTCAGGTTATATACACCCTGATTGGTCTTTCAGCCGTATATATGATAGTGAACTGCAAAAAATGTTGTAAGGAATAATGGTTGGTTTGAAGGCGCCCTCTCTTAGACGGGGGCGCTTTTTTGTTGACCCTTCACCTTTCGTCAACACCTTGTGGCAATTGGAAATCTCTTTTTTCTTATAATAACAATATATTAATAACACTATTATTTGCGAAAGGTGAAGGGTTGACAATTTCTAACTTTAGCAACTAAAATGAAGGCAGTTCTTTGTAAAGGAGATACAAATGGTCAATTTAAAAGACAGGAATAATTGGCTTCTAGCCAGATTTATTGTCCCGGCCTTTCCCGAGGTCAATATTTTTAGCCGTTATGCTAAAAGAATGACATCTTTGGGCCTTATTATGGTAGCGACTGCTGCCAGCAAATTGTGGGGCTGGAGAGTAGAAGTAATTGATGAAAACAATTATAAAGGTCCTTGCGACACAAGGGGATTGCCAGACCACGAAAAACTCCAAAAAGAAAATCCAGCTTCAGTTATCGGTTTTTATTGCGGACTTACATCTACAATAAACCGTGTTTTCTACTTGGCTGATTTTTACCATGAGCAAGGAGTTTTGAATATTGCTGGAGGTTGGCACGCTCATTATTGTCCCGAGGAAGCGCTAGACAATAATATTGATGTTGTTGTCCACGGCGATGGTGAGATTGCCATTCAACAGATTTTAACCGCCTTTAAAGACAGCAGATCATTAGTAGAAATTTCCGGGATCTCTTTTTGGGAAAATAAAAGAGTCAGAACAAATAAACCAACAATGTTGGAATTGCCTTGTTTAGACGATTTGCCCTATCCTGATTTCGGCCTCTTGCGGTATTCAAGGAAGATTAAAATCTATCCTATTGGCCGCATTCGTGGCTGTAGAATGAACTGCGAATTTTGCAGTGTTAAAGGCAGACCTCGTTGGGCTGGAGCCCGGCACCTTTTCGAAACAGTAAATTGGTTGGTTGGAACAAAGAGGGCTCGCAGATTTTTTATAGTGGATGATCGTTTAGAGGAAGATCTAGCGGGTACTCTTGAGTTTTTCAGGATGATTGCGCTAAAATACGGCAATCAACTTAGATTTGCTGTTCAAATACGGCTAGAAGTTGCAGAAAATACAGAATTTCTGAAAACCTTAAAAGCGGCAGGAGCTAGGACTGTCTGCGTTGGTTATGAGTCGCCGATTGATGAAGACCTTAAAACAATGCGTAAAGGATATTTGTCTTCCAATATGATTAAATGGACCAGAATTCTGCGCCGCTATTTCTGGGTTCATGGGATGTTTATTTTTGGCTATCCTCCGAAG
>JAHIOM010000017.1 GCA_018895235.1 Patescibacteria group bacterium
AAGTTCTGGCCCAAAACGATGGTCTTTTAAGCAAAGGCGTAAAAATGATTTCATCCACTTCTCTTTGTCTCCGCACTCAAGCCACTCCCCTTTTAAATCATAGCCGTAGATTATTTTACCGTCCAGCAGCATTTTATCAAATACGAAGAAAATAGGGTTAATTCTATTTTTTGTTATTCTTCTTCAATTTTATATATTTTCTTTTCGCCACTTGGCAGTTCATATTGAGGTTCAGTATAAGATTATTTTAGGAATTTAAAAGTTGTAAGTATTTGATTAAAAACATCCTCATTTTGCAAACAACATCCATATCGTTCATTAAAGCCGTTCGGACATTCCTGGGGCAAACTAATACTGCCGTCCTGCTTTAAATCATAAATTTTGTTTTCTTTAGGTATAAAAATATTCATTACACACTCCATACAACAGCCAGATAATGCTTTAACCGATTCTATTCCCAAAACAAAGATTGATTCTATGTTACTTATATAACGACCTTCATAAATTAATCTCTGCTTTACTCCTTTATTAATGTAATCTATCCACTTATTAATATTCAGCTTATTGGCATTATAAACAGCAATTGTAATCTCTGGATTTTTTATGGTAGACGAAGAATAAAATTCTAGATAAAACAAAGGCGAAACAGGTTTCTCATACCTATACCCCTTTAGCCGATCTTCCGGTACTCCCACTTCCGAATCCCAAGAAATCTCATTTTCTTTAATAATATATTTTTCAGGGTACTCTAATTTAAAACCATACTTTTCGTTTCTATATGTTTTCATACCGCTCAAAAATTTGAACGAGGTAACAACTTGATTGAATGTATCTACATGCCTTTGGTCAGTCTCAAAAATAATGGCCGTCGATTTAAGAGGAATGATTATATCTATTAATACTCTGCCTTCAAATGTATAGGTATATTTCATTCCTTTGATAGCGGCTATAACAATCTCTGATCCAGCGGATCCTAAATTCTGCATACTTATAGCCGCCCCCTCTGCAAAATCTGGCGTTACAATATTTATCATAAAAGCAGGATTGAGAGGGTTATAATTTTTATCTGATGTGTTCCCCTGTAGATTGAACTTGCTAAATGGACTATAAAAACTATTTATCTCAAATGACCAGTTTTCCGGATACTGAAATTCGAAACCGAATTCAGTATTTGTATATGTTTTCATGCCATCTGTGCTACTTGCCGGAGAAGGAGCCGAGGAAACAGTAGGTGAAGCAGGAGGCATTGGCTGATTTTGATTATTGAAGTGCTCACTGAACATCCAGCCCACAATAGCAATTAAAATCCCGAGCGCAACAAGCATTACGACAATTAACAACCACCTTCTATTTAAAATATTCATAAATGATATCTTAAGGCACTATGCGAACAGAATCCGAACCTTTAATTATGACTCCGCTAGTTAACTGGCCCTCCAGATTTGTTTTAACCTCGCTTGAGGTTAGTTGCAGCGCTTGCGTAGACACCTGGGCAACAACATCGGTAAATCCATCTCCATTTATATCCGAATAACCCGCCATCGGTTGGCCGTTACCTTTAAGTTTTACCGAGGCATCTGCGAGTTTAATTGTGGTAGGGTCGATTTGTTTGACGTCAAATGTCGCGGAACCAAAAATCGCGATAGGCACAACTCCGTTGGAACCTAAATTAATGCTGTTGGGATAACTGCCCGGCTTTATATCAATAGCAACCGGAATGAAAGTGCTCAGAGTGCCCGTAGCTGATGTTGTTATTCCATAGCCTTGGCTAGGTATTTGGCTAATGGGTACATTTTGAGCAAGAGTTGTTGATTGATCCCCTGCCGAAAAGTCGAGCGTATATGTTGAAGTTGGCGAAGCGCCAAGGTCGGGAAGAACCTTAATCGTATAATCTCCTGTTTTTGTTGTGTAAGAATATACTTGATCTATCGGGTTGCCATCCGCTCCTTTCTCCATTTCCGAATAGTAGAGTACGCCTGGAATTTCTCGCAAGTATTCTTCATCCGACGGAATCGTGGTTGTTGGCGTAATGGTAAAACCATCTGGGTCGGTTACAATAAGGTCTACTGGAGAGTGACTAGTTGTTAGCATAGCCAAAGGAACCGCTGAAACGACTTGTTTGAAAGCGACAAATCCTACTATATTTTTCAAAGTATCTTTTGATCTTGCCACTATTCCTGAACCAGGGCTGGCTGCATTGACTACATCGTAGCCACCATTCTCACCCACATACATCGCAACGTGGTCTATATATCCATCTTTAATTCCGTCCCATGTTTGTGTATCCTCATGCCATCTCCCCCAATCGAAAAACATCACATCTCCCGGCTTCAGCTCTGATTCCGTGGTTAGCTCTGTATTTTTTCTAAATTGCTCATCCGCGCCCTCGGCTTTTACGAAATTTTTGAAGCGCGATTTTAACGGATCGAAACTTCGGTCGTAGGCCCACATAATGAGTCCGGAACAATCAACACCAGCACCGAAATCTTTACTCTCTATCGCCTGATTCCAAAAATTATAGCCTGTCTTTATTGTATTAGCCGCGACAAATTGGCTTAAATTGTAATCCCACCCCTTACCACCATAGAGATATACAGAATTCACCAATTCTTTCGCGAGCATAGCGGCCTTAGTGGATAGCGGCACTTCTACCACAAAATCTACATTTCCTATTTCTCCAAATTCCTGCCAATCGGAAGTATTTCCTTTATCATCTACCGCCCTTGCTCGCCAGTGATATTGGCTATCAATAAGATCTTCTTTGGTAATGGTTGCTTCATTGCCAGAATCAACAAAATCAGAACTCAAAATTCCTCCATCATCTATTTCAGTAAAAGGTTCTGTCATTTGGCGGAGTTCTATCTGAAGTTTTATTTTGTCATTATCGGGATCAGAAAGGGTGGTTTTGAATACTACTGTTGATTCTGTTGTCGTGTTGCCTTCAGTAATAGAAAGTATACCATCTGATTTAAACTGTCCCAGATTAGAAATTGTCGGTGGTTGATTTGTCGGCACTTCAAAATAATTTTCAAAAGGAAACATTAGAGGATAATTATCTTGACCACCCGTAAAACTGTAAGAAACATCACCTATTCCATCATTATTAACATCACTTCCATTATAATCACTCCAATAATTACCGAGGTAGTTTGTATATTTAGCATTATTATAGGTATAGTTTATTTTTTCTGGAGAATTCCAGAAATTAGTTGAGCTATAAGAATAAATATTGCTAGTATTATTTATAAAATTATTTAAATAAATAATATTGCCTGAACTTAAGTCAAGATAGATTCCATATTGAGAGTTTAAATTTGCGATTATATTTATAAACTGATTGTTCTTTGAACCCCAGTCAAGATAGATTCCATAGTTGTTTGAATTTACCATTATATCTGTTAGACTATTGCTTGAACTCCAGTCAAGATAGATCCCAAACTTATTTGAATTTGCTTCTATATTTAAAAGTTGATTATTGTTTGAGTATAAATAAAAATAGATTCCACAAATACCATTTAAGTTTGCTGTTATGTTTATCAATGTGTTGTTTGAGCTATAGTTATAAATATCTATTCCAACTTGAGAGTTTAAATTTGCTTCTATGTTTGTAAGTATGTTGCCTTTGCCAGAGTAAAAAAGGATTCCAAGACCATTTGAATTTGTTATTATGTTTGTAAGTTGATTGTTTGAGCTTGAGTAAAGAAAGATTCCATAAAAATTTGAATTTGCTGTGATGCTTGTAAATTGATTATTGTTTGAGTTATAGGAAAGAGAGATTCCATGATATTTATTTGAATTTGCCGTTATATTTGTTAGTTTGTTGTTCGAGCTTGATTGAAGAAGGATTCCATAAATGTTTGAATTTGCTATTATATTTGTAAGTTGGTTGTTTGAGCCAAAAAGATAAATTCCATAAGAAAAGTTTGTGATAATACAATTTTGGATAGTAACACCTGATTTATTATTTAAATAAATTCCATAACCAGTGCCACTTCCGATTATCTTATGGCCATTGCAATCTAAAGTAATGTTGTTAGCAGTAATTTCTACTGAACCTAATATATCGTGGTCTAAAACCGTATCTTTATCAATAAAAGTTGTCCCTTTTTCTTCTTGGAACCATATATGATGGGATTGGCTTAAATCTTGAGTCCAACTATAATTTCCATTTTCAGATGAAACAAAAACAGCTCCTGTTTTGTAGCTGTCTTCATATTTGTAATAGGTTTTATTTGGCTCTAATCCTCTAAGAGTTAATTCAGTAGAATTGATACCATCGGTAGTAGCTTCAACATCTAAACTAATCATTTTAGGAATTGACTCTAAAACCACTTTTATCTCTTCAGTGCTTTCTAGAATAATATTAAGATATTCGCTGTCTTTTATTTCAAAATAGGTTCCTGCTCCTTCTATTCTTCCAGGCATTGAAAGTTCTCCTGGCAGCCCTAATTCTTCAAACATTTCTTCTGGAAGTAATTCTGGTTGTTCATTGTCAGCTAAAACAGGCACTGTTATTAACAGCACCGCCACACTTATTAAAAGAACTGCTACTAATTTGATTCTCATATTTTATTTAATTTGTTTTAAGTAGTTTTTAAGTTCTGGCCCAAAACGATGGTCTTTTAAGCAAAGGCGTAAAAATGATTTCATCCACTTCTCTTTGTCTCCGCACTCAAGCCACTCCCCTTTTAAATCATAGCCGTAGATTAT
>JAHIOM010000018.1 GCA_018895235.1 Patescibacteria group bacterium
AAAATTAAGCAAAGTTCCCGGTATTAAAACCCCAAAATTTGAGACAAAAAAGAAAATTAGTTGGTTTGTTTATGTGGTAAAATTATCCGAAAGTTTGGCGGGTAAAAAAAGAGATAAAATTATAAAAGAAATGACAAAGAGAGGGATTCAATGCGGTAATTATTTTCAGGCAATACATTTGCAGCCGTTTTACAAGAAAGAATTCGGATATAAAGAAGGAGATTTTCCTATTGCAGAGGATATCAGCAAAAGAACATTGGCTCTGCCTTTTTATAATAGAATAACAAATAAAGAAATAAATTTCGTTGTAGAAAACTTAAAAGAAATAACGAACCGGGTAAATGATTAATTATCTAAGACAAAATAAATACTTTCGTTTTGGGTTTTTTGTAGCGTTAGATATTATCGCAATAACTTTTTCAATTTGGCTGTCTTTTTTAATAAGATTTGACGGTCAAATACCCAGCCAGTACTCCATTTTTGTTCCCAGGATAATTATTTTGGCAATTATTTTTTTAATTCCCATATTTTATTTTTCTAAACTTTATTCTTTTTCCTGGTCTTATGTAAGCACTGGTGAGTTAGTGTCTCTTTTTAAGGCTATAACTGTTGCTTTTTTGTTTTTGAGTATTACTATTTATATTTCAAAATATTTTCCATTTTTTACTAATTTCCCCCGTTCAATACTTTTCGTCAGTTATTTTTTAGTTTTTATCTCTTGCGGCGTTGTTCGTTTTGCCAAAAGAATTTATCTACACCAATTTAAACCGAGAATAGGATTAAAGTCCAAAAGAACCTTAATAGTGGGGGCTGGCGATGCGGGTGAGCAGATTATTAGAAGCATTGTTTCTATAAAGGACTATTTATATAATCCTGTGGGTTTTATAGATGACAGTTCAGCAAAACAAGGTATTTTGATTCATGGTTTTAAGGTATTAGGCAGGATAGCGGACATCCCTAAAATAATAAAACAATACAATATTGAGGAATTAATTATTGCTTTACCCTCAGCGGGCAGAGAAACCATAAAAAAAGCGATAGATCTTAGTCGGGAAGAGGGTCTTAAGAAAATTAGGATAGTTCCGCCTATTTCTGAAATTATTGATGGCCAGGTTTCCCTTAGAGATCTTCGGGAGGTGCAAGTTGAGGATCTTTTGAACCGAGAAAAAATTTCTTTAAATCTTAAAGAAGTAGAAGATTTTATTAAAAACAGAGCGGTATTAATTACCGGAGCAGCGGGTTCAATTGGTTCTGAACTTTCAAGACAAGTTGCTAAATTTAAACCCAATATTCTGGTTTTATTAGATTGGGACGAAACAGGTATTTTTAATATTTCCGAAGAAATAAAATATAAATTTGCTGATTTAAAAGTCAAGTCGTTTATTGCTGACATTAAAGATGAAAACAAAATAAATCAAATCTTCAACACCCTAAATCCGAAAATTGTTTTCCACGCCGCTGCTTATAAACATGTTCCCTTAATGGAGCAGCAGCCAGAAGAAGCGGTAAAAAATAACATTTTTGGCACAAAGATATTAGCAGAAATTGCTCTGAGGCACGGAGTAGATAAATTTATAAATATTTCTACTGACAAGGCCGTAAATCCCTCTTCTGTAATGGGTGCAACAAAAAGGATATGCGAGATGATTTGTCAGACATTAAATCAAAAAAATAGCACTAAATTTATCTCTGTGCGCTTTGGAAATGTTTTGAACAGCCGCGGCAGCGTTATTCCGACATTTAAAGAACAGATAAAAAGAGGGGGACCGGTTGAGGTTACTCATCCTGGAATGAAAAGGTATTTTATGTTGATATCTGAAGCTTGCCTGTTGGTTATGCAGGCTGGAACCATGGGCAAGGGCGGAGAGGTTTTTGTATTAAATATGGGTGAACCAATTAAAATTTTGGATTTAGCCAAAGAAATGATTCGTTTGTCTGGTTTTGAGCCGGATAAAGATATTCCCATTGTTTTTATTAAACCAAGACCTGGAGAAAAGTTTTTTGAAGATATCCTTAACGCCGAGGAAGGAACAAATGTCACACAAAACGAGAAAATTTTTATGGCTAAACTTGCTGATATAAATCCAACTGACTTGGAAGAAAAATTAAAAGAATTAAAATCCATAATAACAGATAGTAGGAGAGAGGAAATAATAAAAATTTTGCAAAAATTAATTCCTCTTTATAAATCAAAAGCATAATTAATAATTAAAGTATTTTTTATTTGTGATAAAATAGAAATACTGCGCCGTAATTATAAAAAAATGAAAAAGATTATTTTTCTTATTATCGTCTGCTTTCTTTTTTTACCAGTTGTGGTTAAGGCAGATAGTTTGGGCGAAAAGCGAAGCTTCTATGTTGATTCCGACTACGATTTAAATAAAAGAGGCAGTATTAATGCTGTTTTGCTCAAGATCACCCCCAGGGTCTATTTTTATGTAGATGAAAATTGGTGGAATTTTACTCCACAAAACGAAATCTATGCAGCCCTGAGTTCTTTGGGGGACGAATTTGATAATAAAATTTATCCTGTTTTAACTTCTAATTTTGGTTCAGAGTGGACTCCCGGTATTGATAAAGATGCAAAAATAACCGTTTTGATTCATCCTATGATAGAGGGCGTTGGTGGGTATTTCCGTTCTAATGATGAATATACAAAGTTGCAGGTTCCCGGATCCAATGAAAAAGAAATGGTTTATTTGAGCGTTACTTCAATAAAAAACTCGGATGCAAGAAGTTTTCTGGCGCATGAATTTACTCATTTAATTACATTCAACCAAAAAAATAAAACCCACGGGATTGAAGAAGAAACATGGCTTAACGAAATGAGGGCAGAATATGCATCAACTCTTTTAGGATATGACGATGTTTTTACAGGAAGTTATCTTCAGAACAGGGTGCAAGTATTTTCAGATAATCCCATTGATTCGATTACAGAGTGGAATAACGTTAAGGAAGATTATGGGGCAATTAATCTTTTTGCTCAATATTTGGTTGACTATTATGGCAAAGAAATCTTAATAGATTCTTTACATAGTTCAAAAATCGGCATAGACAGCATTAATTATGCTTTGCAAAAAAACGGGATTAATAAGGATTTTTCCCAAATTTTTACCAATTGGACAATAGCTATTTTTATAAACGACTGTAATTTCGGTCAAAATTACTGCTATTTGAATAAAAATCTGAAAAATCTGCATGTTTATCCAAGAATAAATTTTCTTCCCCTATCCGGCCAAAGCATTTTAAGTGTTACAGAAACAACTAAAGATTGGGCTGGTAATTGGTTTAAAATCATTGGAGGAAGGGGGAATATTAAAGTTTCCTTTATAAGCAATGGGGGAAACAGTTTTACGATACCGTATATTATACAAAAAAATAATGGAAGTTGTGTTATTAAATTTCTTGATTTAGTTCAATCAAAGGGAGAAATTAATATTCAGAATTTCGGTAGCGAGAGTGTTGCTTTGACTCTTATTCCTTCAACTCAAATTAAGTTATCTGGTTTTGATGATAACGAACTATCGCGCTCGTTTACCTTTACTGTTTCTGCTTCTGGGCAGCAAATAATACCTGATGGGAATTCATTAATCCCGGCAAGTTTTACTTTTCAAAAAAATCTATATTTTGGAATGCTTAATCAAGATGTTGTTTATCTGAAAATTATGCTGGCTGCTGAAGGATGTGTTTCAGGATTGGCAAATACTACTTATTTCGGTCCCAAAACCCTTGAAGCAGTAAAATGCTTCCAGAATAAGTATAAATCAGAAATTTCAGCGGCTGCCGGTTATACTATTAAAGGTACCGGGTTTGTGGGCATAGGAACGAGGGATCGTTTAAATATTTTATTAGGGGAGTAGGCGCTCTTGACCCTTCACCCATTTAATATGTTTTATGTTTATGTCTTGAGAAGTGAAAAAGATGGGAAATATTACATTGGTTTTACTACAAATCTTAAAAATCGTTTTCAGGAACACCACGATGGAAAAGTTAGGTCCACTTTTTATCGTAGGCCGCTCGAATTAATTTACTACGAATGTTATAAAAACAAAGATATTGCGAAAGCAAGAGAGGGTCAACTAAAAAGTGGTAAGGCA
>JAHIOM010000019.1 GCA_018895235.1 Patescibacteria group bacterium
AAGTTCTGGCCCAAAACGATGGTCTTTTAAGCAAAGGCGTAAAAATGATTTCATCCACTTCTCTTTGTCTCCGCACTCAAGCCACTCCCCTTTTAAATCATAGCCGTAGATTATTTTACCGTCCAGCAGCATTTTATCAAAAACCTCAGCTAAAATCACTTCGCCTCTTTTTGAGGGAGATGCTTTTTTAAGATAGTCAAATACTTCTGGAGTCAGAATATATTTACCGACAACAACCAAATCGGATGGCGCTTCGGAAATTTCCGGCTTTTCTATAAGTTTTTTAATTTTATAAAGGCGACTGGCAATTCTTTCAACTGCCGGCACCCCGTAGGCAGACAACTTCTCTTGGGGCATTTTTTTTAGGGCTAATACCGGACAATTACAGGTTTTATAAATAGCCATTAATTGGGAGAGGGCAGGACCATCGCCGTCCACCACAACATCGTCAGCAAATAAAACAGCAACCGGCTCTTGCCCTACTGCTTTTGCTGCTTGTAAAATCGCGTGGCCGTCTCCAAGGGGTTTTTTCTGAACAACAACGCTGAATGATATATCATCCAGAATTTTTTCGAAATCCTTAAGTTCTTTTAAAAGATTTTCTTTTTTCCTTTTAATCAAAATTCTCTCCAAAACCGGGTCTTTCTTAAAATAATTCAGAATTATTTTCTGGTTAGGGTTTACAACAAAAATTATTTCAGATATCCCTGAATTTTTTGCCTCTTCCACAATATATTGGATTACCGGCTTATCCGCTAAGGGGAAAAATTCTTTCGGCAGAGCTTTTGAAAGGGGTAAAAATCTAGTCCCCAGCCCTGCCACCGGAATAATTGCTTTTTTTATTTCATCACTCATCGGTTTTACGCTTTTGACCCTAGAGCTCAAGCCAGAATCAATTTAGCGGAATTGATTTAATTCAGATTCAAGGCGCAAGGAGCGGAGTGTGCCTTGAGGCACACGAGCGACGAAGCAACGCAGAAGATGATTTAAATCAGTTCCGCCCGAAGGGAAGTTAAAAAATGGCTGATTTCTTCGTTGCTTCTCCTCAAGATAGTATAAAACTATCTTTCGTCGTCGCGCCTCGAACTCATCTCATATTTTAATTTCTAAAGTTGACTCTGGTTCGAGTTCTAGGGTCTTAATTTCATTCTTCTTAAAAATGCCGGGATTTCCCATTCGGCCTCCTGATTTAATTTTTTATTCTCTTCCATTTCTTGGACTTTTTTAGCCTCCAAGGCGGTCCTTCTAATCATTTCCTTCTTGCCGGTCGGCTGATTTAATGAAACTCCGACAGTTATGGGAATTGAATTTTTTATAAGCGGCAAATCAGAACTTTTTTCCTCCATTCTCTTTTTTTTTATCCGGTTAAATTGCTTCGCACCGCCTTTGGCGGATTTAACTGGATGAATTTTAGCTGTTTTTGGTTTCTGTTTTTTCTTTGCTAAATTCCCAGATTTTTTCTTTTTTGGTTTTTCCTCCGATTTCGCTACAACCGGCAAAGATGAGGGCCCGGTAATTAAAAGGGTGGTTTTAATTCTGTTTTTTGGCTTTTGATTTTTTGAAATCCCGAAAATAATTTTCGCTTTCGGGTTCATGTCTGCGATTCTGCTGCTTATCTTTTCCACCTCAATCATGCTTAAATTGTTTCCTCCTGCTATATTAAACAAAATTCTCTCGGCTTTAATATTGCTGTTGAATAAGGGATTTGAAAGAATTTTATCAACCACCTCGTCGGCCCTGGCTTTTCCCGACGCTTCAACGCTGTTTAAGAAAGCCATCATTCCTCGCCCCTTTAAAATAGTCCTAAGGTCGGCAAAATCAATATTTATTACCCCGGGATTGTAAATTAAATCAATCAAACTTTCCAAAGACCTAACCAGATTTTTATTCACCAAAGAGAATGCTTCAGTTATTGAGGTTTTATCATCAATGATTTTAAAAATCCTTTCATTAGGAATTGTAACTAAGGCGTTAATGTGTTCTTTTAAATTTTTTAGGGCTCGCTGGCCTATTTTCGCTTTCTTTTTTCCTTCAAACCTGAATGGAAGGGTAAAAATGCCGAGTGTAACATTGTTTAAGTTTCGGCTTATCTCGGCAAGAACGGGAGTGGCGCCGGAGCCCAAGCCGCCGCCCAAAGAAGCAACCAAGATAATAATATCCTGCCCTTCTAAAAGTTTAGTTATTCTTTCTTTCTCATTTTCAGCTGCCTTTTTTGCCAAGTCCGGGTTCATTCCCGTACCCAAGCCATGAGTTAGTGTTTGGCCAAAATAAAAATACTTAATCCCGGGTTTCTTTTTTATGGCGCGGATATCAGTGTCAACAATAACAAAGCTTGTTTTTTCTAATGTCTTGCCGATTTCAGAAACAATTGACCCTCCCCCGCCTCCAATGCCAACAACTCTTATTTTTGGCCTAAAAATGGCGCCATCAGGAGAAAGAGCAACCGATCCCGATTCGGCTTTACCGGATTTTGCCCTATACGAAATCTTTGCTTTGCGAACTTTAAGGTGTTTAACTTTTCTTGCTCTTTTTTGCAATCTAAATCTTTTTACAACCTTTTTTGCTTTTTTAATTTTCCTTGTTTTTTGTATCCGTCTTTTTCTTTTAACAACCTTGTTTTTTCTCTTGAGGTGTTTCTTTTTCATCATATTTCAGTTTACCCCCGCACAAAAAAAAATCAAGGGATTTTTGTCTTAGAAATGTTAAAACCTAGCCAGCAGAAAAATATTATGATACAATCAGAAATTCTACACTTCTTGATGGAAAGGATAAAAAAATGAATGAGATTATAAAACGATTGTTCATTCAAAATATAGCCAACATAATAACGATCATCGGCATAATTCTAACTTTTTGGTTGATAGTAATAATATTCAATGACCCAAAACAGCTTTGGCTTATACTTGTTTTCTCCGCGATAATCGGGCTAACTGATTTTTTTGACGGCAAAGCTGCAAGATACTTTAATATTAAAAGCGTCTTTGGAGGATTTTTAGACAGAGTACGAGATAAGATATTCATTTGCTCCGTCTTGGTTGTTCTGGCTTTTTATTACAACACTGAAAATTACGGCCAATATTTTGCTCTTGCTCTTTTAACCAAACTGCTGGTTGTAATAGAAGTTTTAATGGAACTCTTCCAATTATCATTAATGTTTTATTCTTTAATAAAGAAGATAAACATTTACGCCAATCAATATGGCAGAATAAAAATGTTTATTCAATTCTTTATATTAATAATCTGGATGATTCCTCTATCTCTTGATAAATATTTCGGAACACAAATAATGCGAGCATCAATTTTCCTAATTGATGCATTGCTAATAATTACTATTTATTATCTTAGCAGAAGCATCCATTGTTATTGCAAAAGATGCATTACCTAAGAATTATTGCCAAAGAAAAAAGTCACCCTAACAAATGGTGACTTTATTTTTTTATATCATACTGTTCTTCCGACAAGTTGAGTCCAATTGCCTCTGGGTCTGACTCGCGGAGAACCTACTTTGCAGTAAGGACATTGCTCGGGATCCCAAACAGAAACTTCTTTTCCAACCAAAGCAATAATCTGCCGGTCTCCCAAATCAGCCGTAAGTTTGTCCGGACGATAAATACAGGTTCCGACAATCGTTAGAACGGTAATTGGTTCGGGGTTCTTTTCTACAACAGCTTGGCGCACCGCTTGGGTTGTGCCCAGAGTTGTGATCAACTCTTCAACCTGAAGAACCTTGGAACCGCCGGGGATTTCTCCCTTCCAAACCATCGCCTTACCCTTAGGGTCAGCCGGATCTTTTTCGGCAAAGAAATGCGGAATACCAAACTGCCTTGCCACCTCATAAGAAAAGGTGATGGCAGAATATGGCGAACCCACTACTGCCTGGGGTCTTATCCCTGATATTTTTAATTTATTAAAAAGCGAAATCGCTAAAATTTCAGACAAATTCGGATAACAAAGAACCCTTCGGCAATCAAAATAACCATTGCTACATTTTCCAGAAGTCAGTTCAGCATGCGGTTTTGCGGGGTCAGGATCGCCCTGATAAAGCCAACCAGCATCCAAGACCTCAAACCAGCCAAGAATTGTTTCTGCTGACATAGTAACAAAACGGAAATTAACGGCCCTTAGGGCTAAAAGGTCATCTTTTGTCAGTTTGCTCATGTTTGATCCTTTCCTAGTCTTTTTTTAATATGCAAAGCCTCTGCAATTTCTTCAGCAATTCTTTTAGCCGCTTCAACTGAACCGCCAATTTCAACCGGCGGCTTGGTAATCGGTCGTCCGGTTACCAAATAGTCGGCGCCTGCCACAATTGCTTCAGTAGGAGTCATTACCCTCTTCTGGTCGCCAATAACAGCCCATTCAGGCCGAACGCCCGGCGTTACCAACAAAAGACGACGGAGTTGCTCGTCTTTTCGCATTGCCTCGATTTCCTGGGGTGAACAGATAATCCCGTCCACGCCAGCATCTTGGGCAATCCGCGCCAAGCGCATTGCTAAGGGCAGGGGCGGTAAACCATGAATCATCTTCGTATCTTGTTCTGAAAGAGAGGTTAAAGCAGTAACGGCCAAAACAAGCGAATTTCCCTTGTTGGCCACTACTTGTTTAATTGCCTCTGAACCAGCCGAAGCATGAACATTGAAAAACTTCACGCCTAACTGAGAAATAGCAATTGAAGCACCCATTAAAGTGTTGGGGATATCACATAACTTCCCGTCAATGAAAGCCTTCAAACCACCGATAAGACCTGCCAAATACCGAATTTTCTTCAACAAAAGAATATCCTCTTTTTCTGGAAGTAAAAGTAAATTAGCCATTGTAGACCAAATAAACTCCAAACCGATTTTAAACATCCCAACATGACCCTTAAGCAATTTCACCAAAGAAATTGCCTGGTCAACATCTGAAACATCCAATGCTACAATAATTCTGTCTTTGGGCTCAACCCCATTTACTACTGTCATGGCTTTTCTCCTTTCTAACCAGTTTATTTCTGGCACATTTTTGTTCGCCATTCACTAAGACTAGAAAAACCCTTTTCTTCTAAATAGTTGCTAAGTCCTTCAATAATTTTAATCATAGTATTCGGATTTTGCATTTTAATTCCTGCTATATTCACTGAGAGATCTATCATTTTCATCTCCTTTTAGATGTTAATGTACGAATATGCTATTTTTACAGAACTTCTCTAAAAAGTCAATTAAAAAATGGCAGATATATTTCTGCCATTATTTTTTGATAAACTTCAATTCGTAAATTGACCGGCTAAGGGCTGCCAGAAATTTAATCTGTCTTTGTAATACCTTTTGCGTAAGGGTCAATTTGTCGGAAGAACTATCCACCATCTTTTGCATCTTTTTTCTTTTTTCTGCTTTATTTTTCCAATCAAGGCCCAAATCAGCTGCCAGAGCAAAAGCGTCTTCTTTCTTGCGCCAGAGACGATTTACTTTTGCTATTATTTGATTCACATTTCCATCTGCTATCATTGTTTGGCATAAATCCACAGGAAACATTCCTAAAAGTTCTTGAGAATGTTTTAGTTTGGTGATTTTTATAACCGCTCTGGCTACACTTTCAACCAAACAAAGGTTTCTATTAATCATTTTATCATCTCCTTTTTGAAATGCCTTAACTATATTTTATAATCTCTTAAATCAAACCCTGATAACTGTTTTAATACTTGGATTTGCTTCTATTGCAGAAATTATTGGTTGGAAAACCTTTGCCGCAATTTGAGTCCTAACTTCTGCATTAAAAGTAGCGGGTTTTTGTCCTGAAGATGTAGGGGGAATATCAACAGTCGCTTTTGCATTATGGGGAGCGATGTTTGTTATCTCTAATTTGACTACCAAGAACTTTGGTTTACCTAGTGTATTTGTCGTGTCTTTCATGTTTTTACTCCTTCTACTTTTGTTTCTCAAAGATTTTTTAAAGAACAATATCTTTTTTTTATATCTTACCACTATAATTTAAAAAGTAAATAAAAATCGCCCCGGAAGAAATAATTATATTAATTATAATTAATTTTACAAAATAATTAAGCGACTTTTATCTTATTTTATCAAACCTCAAAAAAAACACCCTGCGAGGTGTTTTTTATTCTTAGTGGGCGTGGAAGGAATCGAACCTTCGACCTCTGTCTTATAAACCTCTTCTATTCAAATAATTTTTGCATCGGTTCCAAGTATTTTGGTGGGCACAGAAGGAATCGAACCTTCGACCTCTGTCTTATCAGGACAGCGTTCTGCCACTGAACTATGTGCCCACCAAAATACTTGTGCACTCCAGCGTTCTGTCGATGAACTATGTGCCCAAAACTTTACAAATTGGCTGCCGGGCTAGGACTCGAACCTAGATACATAGATCCAGAATCTATGGTCCTACCATTAGACGACCCGGCAAGAATTATCTAATCTACACCTTTAAATAACTTCTTACAAGAATAAAGCCCGCTAATACCCCTAATCCAACCCCGAAACCAATTTGAATTAATGCGATAATTCCAAGATTGCTGATAAAATAACTAAAAATACTGAACCCTGGAGCCAAAATTTCTATTTTAGGAGAAAGAAAATAAGCTGCCACTCCTGAAACAATCAAGCAGATTAGAAAAGCAATAAAACCGCAAATCATTCCCTGAATAATAAAGGGTCCTCTAATAAACCAATTAGAGGCGCCTACCAACCTCATAGCTGTTATTTCATCTTTGGAATTATCAATAGATAGTTTTATGGTGTTAAAAACCACCAAAATAGCAATCAAGAACAAAACCCCCCCCAAAATAAACCCAAACTTATTAATACTAGAACTTATATTGCTGAATTTTTCAATCGTATCTTTTTTCTGGGAATAATCAACCTTCTCAATTAACTCGCTAAACGGCCCCGATTCCAAGAAAGCGGAAACTTTCTCATATTGATGGGGCTGATCAGTCAAAATGTTTAAAGAGGCCAAAAACGGGTTTACTCCCACTTCTGCTAAAGCCTGCATAAAATCAGGATTATCTTTGTGGCGGTCAATAAAATCCTGAAGCGCCTTTTCTTTAGAAACATACTGAATGCTCTTTACTTCCGAGGAAACCCTTAAAAGCTCATCTCTCACCGCCAGGATGTCTTCTTCTGCCACATCTTCTTTAAAAAATGCCGTAACATCCATTTTTGACTGAATTTGGGAAATAACGGATTGAGACAAACCCTGAAAAAGGAATAAAGAAGTCGCCAATAGAATCGGGATGACTAAAACAAATATTGCAGCAGCGTTATTCCCGCGATTTCTTGAAAAATCATTGCCGGCGAATTTTAGAATTCTTTTAAAATTGGTAAGCATAAAAAATATAAATTAAAGAATAAAACGACCCTTCTTATCGTCTCTGATTACTTTTCCTTCTTCTAATGTAATCACTCTTTTGCCGAGTTTATTTATTATTTCTTTATTGTGACTGGCGAAAATAACGGTTTTCCCTGTTTCGTGAAATTTATTTAAAAGAGAAATCACCTCGTAGGTATTGTAGGGATCAAGGTTGCCGGTTGGCTCATCAGCCACAATAACATCCGGCTGGTTAACTATTGCCCTAGCCACTGCTAATCTCTGCTGCTCGCCTCCGGAAAGTTCGTTGGGAAAATTATCGGCCTTTGCAGAAAGCCCGGTGATTTCAAGAATATTTGCAACTTCTTTTTTAATTTTTTCATCTTTTTCGCCTTTTACGGCCATAACATAAGCAATATTTTCATAAACAGTTTTATGTCCCAACAACTTATAGTCCTGGTATATCACACCTATTTTCTGCCTTAATTCTTGAAGTTGGGAGCGTTTTTTATGGAGAATGTTAGTTTCTTTAAAAAGAATCTGGCCTGAAGTCGGCTTTTCTAGCCCCAGCAATAAACGGATTAAAGTGGTTTTGCCGGCTCCTGATTTGCCGACTATCGAAACAAACTCTCCAAGTTTTATTTCAAAAGAAACGTTGTTTAAAACAGTTGTGTCCGGAGGATAAGTTTTGGTAACGTTTTGAAATTTAATCATTTTCTAATTTTATCTCAGCATTTATAAATTCATCCAGATCTCCGTCTAATACTTTATCTACGGCAGAGGTTTCTATTCCTGTTCTGAGATCCTTAACCAGTTTATAGGGGTGTAAAACATATGATCTAATCTGATTGCCCCAACTCGCCGATACCCTCTCCCCTTTTATTTTGCTCATTTCTTTTTCTTTTTTTTCTTTTTTCAATTGATAGATTTTTGCGTACAAAATTTTCATTGCATTGTCGCGATTTGTACCCTGTAATCTTTCTGACTGAGAGGAAACCGTGATATTAGTGGGCAAATGCGTAATCCTGATAGCCGACTCTCTTTTATTAACATACTGTCCGCCCGGGCCAGAAGATTTAAATGTTTCTATTTTTAAATCATCGGGCTTTATATCAATTTCTTTTTCGTCTTTCCCCGATAATTCCGGCAGAACCTCTACTAAAACAAACGAAGTATGGCGGAGTTTTTTAGCTGAAAACGGTGAAATGCGCACTAAGCGGTGGACGCCGGTCTCTTTTTTTAAAAGCCCGTAGGCATAATTCCCTTTTATTTCAATCGTTGCCGCTTTAATTCCTATCCTTCCTTCCGGGCCCCCTCCTTCGCCTAAACTTTGATGTAAAACTTTAGTTGCAAGCCCTTTAATTTGGCAGTATCTTTCAAACATCCTCAATAGCATTGATGCCCAATCTTGGGCATCAACCCCGCCCGCTCCGGCGAATATCTGTAAAATAGCGTTGTTTTTATCGTATTCTTCAGAAAAGAATGTTTTTACTTCCTCTTTGCCGATTTTTTTCTCTAAATCTTGCTTCTTTTTTTCTATATCTCTAGTAATCGCCGCATCTTCTTTGTTAATTTCGTCCAATTCTTTTAAATCCTTGATCTCTTTTTGCAGTTCTTCAATTATTTTAATCTCTTGTTTTAATTGGCTGATTTTTTGATTGACATCTGCCGCTCTCTCTTTATCCCCCCAAAAATCTTTCTCTTGGGTTTCTTTTTCCAAACAAGATAATTCTTTTACTTTGCCCTTAAGGTCAAAGACGGTCCACCAGATGATGGATTCTTTCTTCTAGGTCTGCTATCTTAAGATTTTCTTCAGCCATAAAAATTAAACCACCAAAAGATGGAATTAAACCTTTTAATAATTTTAACAAAATTTTGATTCTAAAACAACCAATAATAAGAACAAGAAATAAGCATAAGGGGTTATTCTTTAAGCCGACCCGGGGGATCGAACCCCGAACCTATACTTTACGAAAGTATTGCTCTACCAATTGAGCTAGGTCGGCATAAGCGGGTAACGGGAATCGAACCCGTATCCTGTCCTTGGGAAGGACATGTTCTACCACTGAACCATACCCGCATTAGAATTTGCTTTTCAGTAATTCCCACTGATCTTTTATAAATCCCCACCAATTTTGAGGATACCAGTAATTACCGCTATTTTTTTCTTCTTCTAATGATGGCATAATAAAACCTACGACTTTTTCTTCTTCCTTTTGAAGATTTAACTCTTCCCTGGCAACTTTTTCAATATAGTCCTCGTCTCCAACATGAGCAATCTTTTCTTCCAACCCTTCGTTTTTCTTTTGAATGTCGCCAATTTCTTTTTCAATGGCTGCAAGTTGAATATTAAGTTTGTCTTTTGTCTGCTTTATTTTTATATTTGAGAAAACAAAAAACCCTATCATTAATAAAATAATTATAAGCGCAACCGAGCCAAAGAAAGCACCTACTGAAATATTTTTCTTTTTTCTTTGCTGAAATTGTGCTATCATTAGATTAATAACTTAAATAGTATGAAAAAACTTAAATCGAAAACAATCTTTAAAATAGTCTGGATTATTTTGATTTCAATGGTTACATTAAGTATGATACTTTGGCTGTTCCCAGCTGCCTGGAGATAGATTAGCCTGCGTGTTTTATTTTATCAGTTTTTACTTAAAAAACAACCCTTCACCTTCGTAAAAAAAGAAGATAAGAATATAAAAATCTTATCGTTTTTGAACGCTCTATTTGAAGGTGAAGGGTTGTTTTTGTTTAGAGGATATTCCCTAAAAAGACTCCACATTCTTGATCCCCCTTTCATAAATATCCAGCAATTGTTTCGCCCGATCAGAATCCAGCTTATAATTCGGGTCATAAACGATAGAATTTCTGATTTTATGCGCCTCTAAAACTTCGTCCATGTTGGGCATTGCAATTTTCTCCACCTGCCCTATTATTTCTTCAAAAGTTTTCCCCTTAAAACCCTTCTCTTCTAAAACACCCCTGAAAAGATCATCTGCTTCAATCACGGCCAGCTTATATTCGCTTTCGCTTCCGGTTGCTATCCTTTTCTGGATTTTCTTCCATCGCCTTATAATTTTTTGAACACCTGCCGGCTGCCAGTCAAAAAATGACCTTAAATCAACTACGAATTGATATTTTAAATAACTGCTCGTAAACATTAAATAGACAACCGCCACGAAAAAGACAATTGAGAAGAATATTAAAACTATTTTTGCAGGCAAAAGTTCCTCTTGTATTCCAGGAGATTTTATTAAATTAATTAACTCTTTTATATCAGAATAGTAATCTGCCATTTATCTATTATAACGAAATTAATCTTTCAATAAAAGAAGCGGTCTCCAGAATTTTGTTATCTTCAAAGCAATTACCGAATATGTGCAAACCTATCGGTAAATTTTGGGATTTACCGCAGGGTACTGAAATTCCGGGCAAACCAGCCAAGCTGGCGGCGGAAGTTAGAATGTCGGTTAAATACATAGAAAACGGATCCTTTATTTTTTCGCCTATTTTGAATGCCGGCGTAGGACAAACCGGAGAGAAAATTAAATCTATTTTTTTAAATGCTTCTTCAAAATCTTTTTTTATCAATCCCCTCACCTGTTGCGCCTTTTTATAATAAGCGTCGTAATACCCGGAAGAAAGGCTGTATGTGCCTAGTATAATCCTTCTTTTAACTTCCGGACCAAATCCTTTGCCCCGGCTTTCCAAATAAACATCTAAAAGGTCATCTTTTTTATTTTTTGACAGGCCATATTTTATCCCGTCGTATCTTGCCAGGTTGGCGCTGGCTTCAGCAGGAGCAATAATATAATAAACAGCTAAGGCATATTTGGTGTGAGGCAAAGATATTTCTTCTACTTTTGCTCCTTCTTTTTCTATTAAATTAATCGCTTTTTTCACTGCAGCTTCTACATCCGGGTCAATTCCTTTTATGAAATACTCTTTAGGAATCCCGATTCGTATGTCTGAAACTTGGCACTTGAAGTTTGAAGCTTTGGGTTTGACCGAAGTTGAATCTAATTCGTCTTTGCCAGAAATAACATCAAAAATAATTTTGGCATCTTCAACCGTTTTTGTTAAGGGCCCTATTTGGTCCAACGAAGAACCAAAAGCAATCAAACCGTATCTTGAAACAGCGCCATAGGTTGGTTTAAATCCAACAATCCCGCAAAACGATGCTGGAGCCCTTATTGAACCGTTTGTGTCTGAACCTAAAGCATAACAGCATTCTTCAGCTGCTACGGCTGCTGCCGAACCCCCGGAGCTGCCGCCGGGCACGCGGCTCAAGTCGCAGGGATTCTTTGTTATTTTGAAAGCCGAGTTCTCAGTAGAAGAACCCATAGCAAACTCATCAAGATTTGTTTTCCCTAAAATCACGGCGCCCTCTCTTTTGAGTTTTTTAATTACTGTAGCGTCATAAGGAGCCGTATAGTTTTCTAAAATCTTTGACCCGGCGGTACATTTAATTCCTTCAACTAAAATGTTGTCTTTTACTGCGCAGGGTACTCCGGCCAAAACAGGAATTTCTTTTTTTTCGGAAATCAATTTATCAACTTCTTTTGCTTGAGAAAGCGCCAAATCTTCGGTAATAGTTAAAAAGGCGGAGATATCTTTGTCTTTTGCCTGGATTTGCTCTAAATATTTTTTGGCGACTTCCAAAGCGGAAAAATCTTTTTTTAAAAAGCCTTCGTGAAGAGCACTAATTGTTAATTTATTGATTTCCATCTAAAAAATTGCTTTTACTTTGATATGATCGCCTTTTTTATCTGGAGCGGCAGCAATTAATTTTTTGACTACTGATTCTGGTTGAGGGTTTGCGTTATCTTTACGCATTATTTTTTCTTTTTTTATTAACTCCGCTAAACCTTCTTTGCTTTCCGCCTTTTTTAACAAGTTAAAATAATCCAAAACTTCAGAAAGGTCTTTTTGCATTTTAGACACTTCCTCTTCGCTTAATTTAAGTCTAGCTAACTCCGATATCTTTATTACTTCTTTTTTTGATATCATTATTATTTTTAAAATAACGGAAGCTCTACCATCCCGGTATTTCCTCTTCTTCTTCCCTTGCCATAACGTCAGCAAGAGTTTCAATATTCTCCAGCGCCATTCCTGCCCCGCGAGCAACCGCAGTAAGAGGATCTTCAACAATTATACAGGGCATTTTCGTCTCTTTGGTAATTAAAACATTAAGGCCCTTAAGCAAAGAGCCGCCGCCGGCAAGATATATGCCGTTAGTCATAACATCTGCCAACAGTTCCGGCGGAGTTTCTTCAATGGTTGTTTTAATAGAAGTAATTATTTGCCCTACTGATTTTTCCAGGGCCCTTTGAATGTCGTCGCTGAAAACCACCACCTCCTCGGGAAGACCGGTAACTATATTGCGCCCGCGCATAGCTATTTCTTTTTTTTCTTTTAGGGGCAGCGCTGACCCGATGGTTATTTTAATATTCTCGGCTGTTCTTTCACCGATAAGGAGTTTGTACTCTTTTTGGGCAAACTGAATAATATCGTCATTAAGTTTATCGCCGGCAACTCTTAAGCTTCGAAATGTAACTATCCCGCCCAAAGAAATTACCGCCACTTCTGTTGTGCCTCCGCCGATATCAACTACAAAATTCCCGGCTGCCTCCTGAACGGGAAGTCTGGCGCCGATTGCCGCTGCAAGGGGTTCTTCTATCAAAAAAATAGTACGGGCGCCTGCGTTTTTTGCCGCGTCGCGGACCGCCTTTCGCTCTACTTCGGTAACGCCGCAGGGAATCCCAATAATCACCCGAGGCAAGTACGCCAAACCGAATCTTCTCTTACTAAGCGTCGCTGCTTTCTCAATAAAATACCTTAACATCTGCTCGGTTACTTCAAAATCGGAAATAACGCCGCTAACAAGGGGTCTGTTGGCGGTGATATAGGCGGGGGTACGGCCTACCATTTTCTTGGCTTCTTCGCCAATAGCTAAAATTTGGCCGGTCTTATTATTAATCGCCACCACCGATGGCTCATTGATAATAATTCCCCTATCAGGAACATACACCAAAGAATTGGCCGTTCCTAAATCAATAGCCATATCCATTGATAAAAACGATGTAAGTTTTTTAAATAAGCTTTTCCTTTTCATAATTTAACTTAGATTAATTCAAAAATTTCAATAGTTGGTTTTCTTTAATTAAATTAATTTTTCCCGAATCCCTCTTTTTTAATTCTATAGATTTTTTACTTAGAGTTCTCTCGCTCACAACAACCCTATAAGGAATACCAATCAAATCTGCCTCGGTCAGTTTTTCGCCGGCCGACTTATCTTCTCTGTCGTCGTATAATACTTCAATATTATTTTTTTGTAAATTTTGATATATTTCTTTAGCCGCTTTTTTAACTTTCCCGCTGTTTTCAAGCTGAACCAAATGAACCAGAAAAGGAGCTGCTTCTTTGGGCCAAATAATGCCCTTATCGTCATTATTCACTTCAACCATAGCAGCCATTAACCTGCCCAAACCTATACCATAACACCCGATAATCACCGGATTTTCTTTACCATCCTTGCTACGGAACTTTAAATCAAAGGGCAAAGAATATTTTGTGCCCAGTTTAAAAATATTGCCCACTTCTACTGCTTTTTTCTCTTCAAAATCGGTTGAACCGCATTTTTCCTCAGGACAAGCTGTCATTTGGCTTTTTATCTCTTTATTAATTGCAGCACCGCATTTCTTACATATATATATGATATCTTCACCCGACTCG
>JAHIOM010000001.1 GCA_018895235.1 Patescibacteria group bacterium
GGAATTGCGGAAACGCTCTCACCCCATTGTCCGCCTTCGGCGGACTGGCAAGCGGGCAAAAATTCATTTTCCCCACACCCCTTTTCCTTTTTGCCCGCTTGCTTTCGGGCTTCGCCCGATTTTTTTTCGGCGGCGGGGCTACGAATCAAAAGGGTGGCGGGTGGGTTTAGTATTTTAGAAAAAACTTCTCATTTTTTCAATGGACGCCTTCAAAACACTATACTCGGTTTTGCCGTTTTCCTTTTGGTGATGAATTTGATTTCTAATAAAAGTATGTTCGCTAACCTCATTTTGATTTCCTTTCCATGACGAATTTTTTGGCTCGCCTTTTGCAGTTACGAAAAAGTCATTATCAAAATCTTTTATAGATTTGTCATCACCATTGATAAATTTCAATTCTTCAAAAAGTTCGTTGTGATATTCCTCTGTGGCTAAATTAAAAGCCAAAAAATTCGTTTCGTTTGCTGAAATGTACGGCAAAACTCTTTTTTCTATTTCTGATACTTCTTGCCCGTCATTTTCAATAACACTAATTTTTACATTCTCATTGAACGAAAGTTGCTTTACCAATAGCGGAGAGTGAGAAGCGAGAATGATTTGCGCCTTTTTAGAAAATTCCAGCAAAAACTCAACAAATTTTTCTTGCAATCTCGGATGTAAATGTAGTTCCGGTTCATCAATCAAAACAATCAATTCTTTTTCACTTTGCTGTGCTAAATAAAACGAATATAAAAGAGCAAAAATCATTTCATAACCAGAGCCAAGGTTGCTCAATGAAATTTGCTGATTATTATCTTTTCTTGCGGCAAGAAAAGCATTTTTGAATGGTTCATAATTATCCAAAAAATCTAACTTTATTTGAGAACCACTAATTTCCTGAAATTTTTTTATCGCTTGGGACAAAAAATTATTTTCAACTTTATCTTTTTTAATTTTGTTATCCAAATCCTCGTTTAGATTTTCTATTGTGGCCTTTTTAATATACTGATAACTAAAATCTTCCATTAAACGATCAAATCGTGTGGTGTTGAAATTGCCTGATCGTGTTTGAAATAGACGATTTCTGTCAAGAAAAAGTACATCGTTTTCGTTGAACCTCTTGCCTTTGAATGGATTATTAACATTTACTCTCAAATCGGGACTGTTATCCTTTGGTTTGTCGGGGTCAACTTTTATAAATTTTTGGTCATTAACAACGATTGATGATAAATAAGTTTTACTCTCTTTAGACCTAACGCCAGCCTCAAATGAAAATCCTTTGGCCTTAAACGAACCTTTGGGCATTGTTCCGTCAACTTCAAACTCTACTTCGGAATAAATATTTATTTCAACTTTTCTGCTCGTGTCATTAAAGTTCTCTATTCCAAACTTCTCTGTCTTGTATTCTAAAATCGGAAGCGCAAAAGCATCTAAGAGAGCAGTTTTACCGCTTCCATTCTCGCCAACGAACACATTTAATCCTGAACCCTCATTTGTTCCGTCTGGTCTATTTATATTATCAATTTCAAAATTCTTTTCCGAAGGAAAAAGTCTGAAATTTTTAATTGTAATTTTTTTAATAAACATATTACGCCAAATAACAAAGTTTTTTATTGTTTCCTAAAATTCAAAATATACTGATGATGATGATTCATCTTGTAAGCATAAGGATAGCCAAATGGATAAAGCGGTTTGTTGTCTTGAACAAGCACAATCATACCCTCAAAACCGAAACCTATGTCCTGCATAATCCTTATGACATCACCGCTTGCGTTTGTTTCTTTTTTATTTACCGTAAAATCGCTGATGATAATTGAACAATATTTTTTATCTCTTAATTTTTTATACACCTCTGCCATAACTGCTTTTAGCAACTTTAAGAAATCTTTATATTGCGCTTGATTACCTAAATCCCGTTTGTCATTTGAGTAATACTCAACGCCAAGACGTGCGCCGTTTCGCACATCTTTGTCTTTCGTCTCTCTTAGTCCGCCGCCATTATGCCTCAAAATATTGTGATATGGTGGCGAAGTTACACAATAATCAATTTTCCCCTCAATTTGAGATATTTTTTTAAGAGAATCCCCACAAATAACTTGTTGATTTTTTTTCAACTTTAAATCTTGCAAACGTTTTCGGCTCATCAGGCAATATTTTTTGCTTAAATCTATACCAACCCCTTTTCTATTTTCTTGCGCACTCGCGACTAATGCTGTTCCTGAACCGCAAAATGGATCTAGAACCGTCATGTTTTCTTTAGTAAAAAACCTAACAAGTTTTTTAATGTCATTGATTAAAAAAGGAGCTGGATGTTGAAACGCAAATTTATCATTAGCGCATTTTTCACTTATCCAAACACTTTTGGTTAGCAATAACCACTCTCTACCGGTTAAGTCGTTGAGGGTGTTACGCTTATCATATTTTGCTTTTTTTTGAGGCTTCTTTTTTAGCATAATTTTATTTCAAATTAGTCAAATCGTCTCGTTTAAGCATCTTGTCGCTTTTATGTAAATTATAAAAATCCTTTAGCGCATCATAATGAGTAGTTTGCCACTTATATTTATTATAACCTTCCTGAAACATTGGTTCATTCATTTTTCTTTCAAGCATTTTTTGTCTTTCTTCCGGTATAACGATAAATCTTTTTACTTCATATTCTTCCGGAATATGTGAAGCTCTCTCAATGGCAGAAGTGATACTCGTGCTATTTTCAACTTCAAAGACATATTTAACCGAAGAAGTTTCATACCAAAGCACATCTATCATGGCAATACGCCGAAGTTCGTCGGCTGTAAATCCAGAAAGTTCAAGGTTCGGCTCGGTGCAAAACTTTGACAATTTTTCATTTTTATAAGTATCGCCTTGCTCTTTATTCCCAACCCAAACTTTAAAACCTGCCTTTTTGCCAAGTTCTGAAAGATAATAAATCATTTCGCTATGTTCCGAGTCCCTATAATTTACTTCTGGCTTATACCGCCACCTGCCATCTCCAGTCGTTGTCGCATATTCTTTTAATACTTCTATGACTCCTTTGGTGTCGGGCGTTAGGCCATTTGGAAAGGTAATAAATAATTTTTGTAATATTTCATCAAAGGTAACTTTGATATTTCCTCGCAACATATCTAACACTACTTTTTCAATGCGGTCTGATAATGGAACTTGTTTGAAAAGCATATCCTCAGGATTTTTTAACCACCATTTTGGTCCAAGTTTGCCTCCTTTATTTTCAATAAGAATAAACACCTTGCCGATATTATCTTTAAGAATATTTACAATGTCCTCGTGACTGCCTTCAAAAAATTTTCCAGTTGAAAATAGTTCGGTATAAATACCATTCAAAATAAATGTCATTTCTGTCGGTTCACTTCTTAACGCAATTATATCTTTTGTGGCTTTAACAACAATTCTTTCATATTCTTGCTTATCCATTTTTTGGTGATCAGATACGCCAGCTTTTTCTGGTTTTTTAAACCGCAAGTAATAATCACTAATTGCACTTCCGTATGGCATGGCTACGCCCGCCTCAGAAGCTCGTTTGTTTGGCTGATAAAGAATTTTTTCAAAGACAAATCCTGAATACGCACCGGCTTTAATGACTGAATTCCAAACATTAATTTCTCGGTTATGAAAAGTTAAGGTTAAATAATGCCCGGGTTTTAATACTTTATAAATTTCGCGCAATGCTTTAGTAAGAAGATTATGGTATCTTTCAAAATCTTTTTTGTGTTCAATTGTTATTTCGTCTTCATAAGGAATTTCAAATTGCTTATTGTTATGCTTCAACCAAATTGCCCAAAGGCTACTCAAACTAAAATATTGAATAAGCCCGCCGTAAGGAGGATCGGTTATTACATAATCTATGCTATTTTCAGGGATGCTTTTTGATAAGTCCAGAGCGTCAATTGTTAAAATGAGTAAATTTTTGTCTTTTTTGTCATCAACCAACTCTTGAAAGTTTTTTGCTATTTTTACTTTATTGGCAAGCAATTTTTCCGATGACTTTTTTGCTTTAATAACACCCTGCCTATCTTCTACTGCTCTTTGGAATAAAATTACTGGATTTTGCTCCATGTGTCTTTTGGGCAGGATAAACGCTGGCCTTCCCCAACTCCCGGAATCAGGTCTTTTGCTTTTTGGTCTTCTCGCCGAAACCATAATTGAGACAAGGTGTATCATTGAAATAAAAGCAAACTTCAAAGAGTCTTTTATTTCTTCATCCTCAATAGCCTCAATTTCTTTATATAAAAACGATAGTACATAAAGCGTTCTATTTGTCCAAAGTTTGTAATACTTATTACCAATCCCTTTGCGGACAGATTTGAAAAAAATTGTTTTTGGGAATTCATCTTCAGGATACCAATAAGGAATTTTTAAGCTTTCCGATTTTTTAATAATCTGTTTGTCAAAATCGTCTGGGCTTTTGCCCTGATTGCCTTTAGTACAAGGACACTCATATCTTACAAGTATTGGCGTGTTATCGTCCCAATGAACGCCAATAACTCTGGCAATATTTCCGCATTTTTCGCATTTTGTAATAAAGACGCCAATATCCTTTTCTTTTTTAATAAGTTTTTCCAAAATTTCGCTATAGTATTTCCCGAACTTTGAATAGTTAAGCGGTTTGGCTAACATCCTAATCATAAAAGTAGAAATGGGATTAAGATCTATCGCAACAGCTTTTCTATTTGCTTGTATTGCTTCTAACGGAGTAATACCACTGCCAGCGAAAGCGTCTAATATAATTTCATTTTCTTTCGTGTAATTCTCTATATATTTCCGAAAAATATTATGCGGTTTTTTACCCCAATATTTTAAGGATTTATACATCATTGGACGCGTTGACTCAACTAAAGCATAATTGATATGCTTCTTATTTTGAAATGGATCAGTAATTGCGATTTTGTTTTCTTTTTTAGACATACTTTTATGTAAAATAAATTCGTTTTGCCATTTCAAATGCTGCGGCAATTTTAATAATTTTTGCTTCTTTTATTCCCTTGATTTTCATAAATTCATCCAAGCGTCGTCCGGCCAATCCTTTTAGGTTTTTATACTCTTTTAATAAATCTTCCGCCATTTCTATGGCCGATTTTCCTTTTAATCCATGTCCAATTAAAATTGCCAAAAGTTCTTTATCGGATAATGACTCAGGTCCGAATTTTAATAACTTTTCTCTAGGTCTTTGTTCTTCTGGTAAATCTTTTATTTTTGGCATAATTCTATTTAATTAAATCCTCAATTGAAACGCCAAGCGCCTTGGCTAATTTTGCCATAATAAGCACAGACGGCTTTTTGATTACATTACTCTCAATTTTTGTCAGGGTAGTGTATTTAACGCCAGATTTCTTGGCAAAATCTTCCTGCGACAATCCTTGTTTATTCCGATACTTCTTTATATTTTCCCCGATGTTTATTTCTGTTGCCATAATTTCAATTATTTGATAGTATAATAATGATGTGTTATGCTTTCAATATAATGATACCAGATTTTATCAATTCAAGCAACAAAAATCTGCAAGGGAGTTCCTTTGTGTCGCCCGCGTATGGGTAGAGTGGGACAAGGACGACTATAAATTATAATAGCCCCGCCGCCGAAAAAAAATCGGGCGAAGCCCGAAAGCAAGCGGGCAAAAAGGAAAAGGGGTGTGGGGAAAATGAATTTTTGCCCGCTTGCCAGTCCGCCGAAGGCGGACAATGGGGTGAGAGCGTTTCCGCAATTCC
>JAHIOM010000020.1 GCA_018895235.1 Patescibacteria group bacterium
CGGGGTTTTCGTCCCGCTTAGCGGGACTCAAACTTTTCCCCACTCTTCGTCTTCCCCATCGCCTTCCATCTCATTTGTTTCCTCTGATTGGTCGGCCTGAATTCCAAACCTTTCTCCAAATACCTCTCTGGGTTTTGCCCCGTCTGCCGGACCGACAAACCCCTGTTCTTCTAAAATATCAATCAATCTGGCTGCTCTGGCATAGCCAATCTTTAATCTTCTTTGCAAAAAAGAAGCTGATGCCTTTTTCGTTTCAAGGATAAGCCGCTTGCTATCTTCATATAGAGGGTCTGTTCCTTCAAAAAACACTTCTCCCCCTTTTTCCTCGGCTTTCTCTAATTGTTCCTGCAAGCTCTGGGCGAGAAAGATAGAAGACCTATCGGATTTTCCGTTTTGTTTTCCGATAAATTCCGAAACCTTTTTAACATCTTCTTCGGAAACATAAGGGGCCTGCATTCTTCTTGGCCTTACGGATTTAGCAGAAACAAAGAGCATATCGCCAGCGCCTAATAATTTTTCAGCGCCAGCCATATCTAGAACAGTCCTTGAGTCAATTTGAGAAGCAACTTGAAAGGTTGTTCTTGAGGTAACATTAGCTTTAATCAAACCGGTGATAACCTCTACAGATGGCCTCTGGGTGGCTAAAACCAGATGGATGCCGGTAGCCCTTGCCATTTGGGCCAACCTTACCACTCCTCCCTCTATCTCCCTGCCCTTAGCTGCCATCAAATCCGCCAACTCATCAATAATCAAAACGATATAGGGTAGGGTAGAATTTGAATTAATTACTGACTTTGTTTTGTTATAGGTATCAAGATTACGGGTCGGTATTTCAGAAAAAACCTCAAATCTCCTTTCCATTTCTTTAACCAACCAACTCAAAGCATTAATAGTTTTCTGAGCATCATAAATAACCGGACACAAAAGATGGGGAAGATGATTATAATGCTGAAATTCAACGCGCTTTGGGTCAATTAAAATCAGTTTCATCATCCCAGGATCGTTCCGGTATAACAAACTAAGGATTAAACTGTTTAAAAATATTGTTTTACCCGTACCAGTGGAACCAGCCACCAAAAGATGGGGCATATCTGACATATCAGCATACATAGGAAGACCGGAAACATTGCGGCCCAGAACAAACAAAAGAGGGGCAGATGAACTTTGGAAAAGAGGGTTGGCAATTAAATTTCTCAAAGAGACAATGCTTCTGGTTTTATTGGGCACTTCAATGCCAACTAGTGATTTACCTGGTATGGGGGCTTCAATCCTGATTGGGTGAGCAGCCAAAGCAAGAGACAGATTATTAGAAAGGGTGGTTATTTTTGACAGTTTTACTCCTTCGGCCGGTTTAAAAGCATACTGGGTAACCGTGGGACCCACATTGGCTTCTGCCATCTCGACGGGAATGCCAAAATTTTCTAATGTCTTTTTAATAATTATTGAACTTTGCTTAATATTGCCACTTGTAGGGCTCCCTTCATTTTTAGAAAGCAAATCAACTGACGGAAAAACATATTGCTCTTTTCCTTTTGATGACTTTTTACCGTTTTCTTTGGCCACTTCGTGTTTTTCGTTTTTAAATAAAGATATTTTTGGCTGGGCCTCGTGGTTAATTTCGCTTTTCCCCTCGGCCTCTTTTATTCTAATGGACAGGGGACGCGTTGGGTTAATAATTTTCTGGAGAAAAGATTTCTTTTCCGCTTCTTTTTCCCCCTGAGGCCTATGCTGCCAAAGAGATTGCAGGAATATCAGCAAGCCAATAATAATTACTGCTCCAAAAATTATATTCGCCACCAGCAACCCGAAAGCGCTTACTATCAATTTAGCCATTAAATACCCTAACCAACCACCCTCTTTTTGGCTTAAATTTTGAGCACCTAAAATACCGGCTAGTCCGAAAATAAAAATAAAAATACCCAAAAAAATGGGCAAAAACTTTCCTTTTTGTTTCGGCTTTAAAAATAGCAAACCGCCCAAAAAGAAAAGAAGGGGTATCGTAAACACTGTTTGGCCTATTAAAAATCTCGCGCCTATTAAGAACATCTCTCCACCCTTGCCGGCTCTATTCCAGAAACTCAACCCGACAATTACTGCCACCAAAAACATTAAAGTGGCTTTAATCCACCTTTTTGTTTTTGAGGTTAAAAGAGGCGGTTTTTCTTTTTGATCTTTCCGCCAATCACCGGATTTTTTTTGGTGGTTTTTATTTTTTTGGTTTTGGTGCTTTGCCATTTATAAATCCTTTAATTATAATACTATTATACCACTATTTTATAATTTGAAAGAGTGTATAATCTATCAAAAAACCGCCTCGATTAGAAGGCGGTTTTTATACTATTTCTTGAAACCAGTCCCAACCGGAATAAGTTTCCCAATAATTACATTCTCTTTTAATCCCTTGAGTTTATCCTCTTTGCCTTCTAGGGCCGCTTTTATCAAAACGCGGGAGGTCTGTTGGAAGGAGGCGGCTGACAAGAACGATTCTGAAGCCAATGCCACCTCTGAAATACCGAATAATATTTGCTGACCTATCGGTAATTTCTTACCCTGTTTTTTAAGTTTTTGAATGCCTTCTTGGAAAACAGTTCTGTCAATAACTTCGCCTTTAACCCATTCGCCATCCCCCGCCTCTTTAATCTTTACTTTGGAAAACATCTTCTGGACGATTATTTCAATGTGTTTATCGTGAATATCTACACCCTGTGAAGAGTATATTTTTTGGACTTCTTTAGTAATATAGCGCTGGGATTCTTCTAAACCTGCTGTTTTATACAGTTTTTTTAAATCCAAACTACCATCACAAAGAGGCTGGCTTTCTTTAATAATATCTCCCTCTTTCACCAAAATAGCGGTACGGCCTGGAATTTTGTATTCAATCACGTCTTTTTTTGAAGATGATTTTTCTGGGGTTGATTCAATTTTAATAATTTTTGTTTCTTCATCAACTTTTACCACCCTCCCTTCAGTTAAAGACATCACTGCTTCTCCTTTCGGAGACCTGGCTTCAAAGATTTCTTCCACCCGCGGCAAACCCTGAGTAATATCGCCAGCACCGGCTACACCGCCCAAATGATGAGTTCTTAAGGTTAATTGGGTGCCGGGTTCTCCAATTGCCTGTGCCGCCACAACTCCAACAGCTTGTCCTAATTCTACCAGCCGGTTTCTACCGAGATCCCACCCGTAACAATGTCGGCAAATTCCTCCCAAGGTTTTACAACCCAATGGTGAACGAACAATAACTTTTTCAATTTTTTCCTTGTCAATCAGGTTTGCCTGCTGCCAGTTTATTATCTCGCCTTTTTTCACTAATACTGTCTTGTCTTTGGTAACATTCTCTATACAAACCCTTCCCACCATCTTAAAGGCAAAATTCTGTTCAATATCATCTGCGTCTTTTCTCAAAATAACTACGCCTTTCTTATCGCCGCAATCCTCTTCGGTGATTATTACATCGTGGGCAACATCAACCAGACGACGAGTAAGATATCCCGCTGAAGATGTTCTTAAGGCTGTGTCAGCAGTACCCTTTCTGGCGCCGTGCGTAGAAATAAAATATTCCAGTACATTAAAACCCTCCGTAAAAGAAGACTTAATCGGTAATTCAATAATGTCGCCGGCCGGATTATTCACCAAACCCTTCATACCGGCCATCTGAACGGTCTGAGCCCAGTTACCTTTGGCGCCGGCATTGATAATAGAAAGCACTGATCCATCTTGCGGCAGTGTTTCTTTTAACAAGCTCTCGAGTTTCGATTTAATGGTTTGCCAGATTAAAATTACTTGAGCTGTTTTTTCTTCTTTTGAAAGCAGGCCTTTCTTATAATAATTGTTGATTTTTTCAACCTCTTTTTCTGCTTCTTCCAGTAATTGTTTTTTTTGGGGAGGAACGACTAAATCATCCATACCCCAGCTTATTCCTGATAAAGTTGAATACTCAAATCCTAAATTTTTAATCTTGTCCAAAATTTCAACGCATTCTTGGTTGGGATATTTTTCAACCAATTCTCTTGTTAGTTCTTTTAAACTCTTTTTATCAATCATTTTGTTCAAATAAGGATAATCAACCGGCAAACTATTATTTAAAACAATTCTGCCAACACTTGTCTCAATTATTTCGTTTTTTTCCGGTTTTTTGGGATTGGAAATTCTTATTCTCTCCTGTAAATTAAGAACACCAAATTCATACGCCGTGATAGCTTCAGAGGCGCTTGAGAATATTTTAACAGAATTATCCTTATGTTTTTGTTCTGTTTTTTCCGCAACAGGTTCCTCTTTCATTTTCGTGAGGTAATAGCAACCAAGAGCAATTTCTTGGAAAGGACCTACAACCGGTAACCCGGTAGCTGGTCTTAAGAGATTCAAAGTGGAGATCATAATTTGTTCGGCTTCTTTTTGAGCTTCCTCGGAAAGAGGCAGATAAACCGCCATTTGGTCGCCGTCAAAATCAGCATTAAACGCCTCGCAAACCAAGGGATGAATTCTTATTGTCTCGCCTTCTATTAAAACCGGCCTGAAGGCTTGAATGCCCAACCTGTGAAGTGTCGGCGCCCTGTTAAGTAAAACAAGTTTGTTTTGGACAACTTCTTCTAAAATTGCCCAAACTTCCGGCGTCTTATCCTCAATTAATCTTGTTGCCCCGCGGATATTATAGGCTAATTCCTTGTCTAAAATCCTTTTAATGACGAATGGTTTGAAAATCTCCAGGGCCAAAGTTTTAGGCAAACCACACTGATGGTATTTCAAATCCGGCCCTACGGTAATCACTGACCTTCCGGAATAATCCACTCTTTTTCCCAAAAGATTCTGGCGGAATCGTCCCTGTTTTCCCGCTAACATAGACGCCAAAGATTTTAACAGGCGCTTGCCACCGGTAGTGGCGGTGGTGGTTACCCCTTTTCTCATTTCATTATCAATTAAAGCGTCAACCGCTTCTTGCAGCATTCTTTTTTCGTTTCGGACAATAACAGCCGGAGCAGAAATTTCCAGAAGATATTTCAAGCGATTGTTTCTGTTAATTACCCTACGATAAAGATCATTAAGATCGGAGGACGCGTATCTTCCTCCGTCCAACTGAACCATAGGTCTTAAATCCGGCGGTAGAACCGGCAGAACCGTTAAAAACATCCATTCCGGCCTAATACCGGCTTTTATGATTCCTTGGAAAAGTTTTAACCTTCTCACAATCCTTTTTCTGTTAGCCGGTGGAGCATTCTTGACTTCTTTCTCCACTTCTCCGGCGGTTTTTTTCAAATCAACCTTCTCAAAAATAGCGCGGATTACTTCTGCTCCGGTTCCCGCCTCAAAAACTTCACCGTATTTTAAAGACAAGCTGTGGTACACGGCTTCCGATAAAATCATAAGCGGTTTTATTTCTAAAACTTCCTCTCTGGCCTTGTCTCTGGCTTGTTTTAATTCTAGCTTTGCTTGATTTGTTTTTTCTCTTTTTACTTTTCTTTTATACTCCTGCTCAATATCTTCCAATATCTTTTTCTTTGCATCTTCGTTGACACTAGTAATAATATAGGAAGAAAAGTAAATTACTTTTTCCAGTTGTTGTGATGATTTATTTAAGATAAGCCCCATTCTTGAAGGAACTCCTCGTAAAAACCAGATATGCGAAACCGGGGCAGCAAGTTTAATATGCCCCATTCTTTCTCTTCTGACTTGGGATTTGGTAACCTCAACTCCGCAGCGGTCGCAGACCACACCTTTATAACGGATTCTTTTATATTTTCCGCAGGCGCATTCGTAATCTTTTTCGGGACCAAAAATTCGCTCGCAAAAAAGGCCATCTTTCTCTGGTTTTTGAGTCCTATAATTAATCGTTTCCGGTCTGGTTACTTCGCCCTTGCTCCAAGATAAAATTTCTTCTGACGAAGCGACTTTTATTCTTATCGCCTCAAGGTCTAATACACGCATGATAAAAATTTAAAATATAAAATTAAAAGACTGAAATTATTTCTTTTCCCTACTGATTTTTTCCTTTACTTCTACCGCCAATCCTAATGATTTTAATTCAGCAACTAAAAGATTGAAAGAAGCGGGTATATTCGGGCTTCTAATCGGCTCTCCTTTCAATATAGCTTCATAGGTAGCTGCTCTTCCCATTACGTCATCCGATTTTATAGTTAGCATTTCTTGCAAGGTATGAGCGGCGCCGTAACCCTCTAAAGCCCACACTTCCATCTCGCCAAATCTCTGGCCGCCAAACTGCGCCTTACCTCCCAACGGTTGCTGAGTTATCAAAGAATAGGGGCCTATGGAACGAGCATGCACCTTATCGTCAACCATATGGATCAATTTCATAGCATACATATAGCCCACGGTAATCGGCTTTGGGAAAGAAAGCCCTGTCTTGCCATCATATAAAACGGTCTGACCTGATTCGGGCAAACCCGCTTTCTTTAATTCGGCCTTAATATCATTTTCATCGGCGCCGAGCAATGCTGGAGAAATAACAATGTAGTTTAATTTTTTAGCCGCCCAACTAAGGTGGGTTTCAAGAATCTGGCCTATATTCATTCTCGACGGAACCGAAAGAGGACTTAAAATAAGGTCTATCGGAGTACCATCGGCCAAGAATGGCATTTCTTCTTCTGGTAAAATCTTTGAAATCACTCCTTTATTTCCGTGACGGCCAACTAACTTGTCGCCAACTTTGGACTTTCTTGTTTCTGCAATCTCAACTTGAATTCTTTTTATTACGCCGGGCTCCAATTTATGCCCCAACTCTCGGGAAAAAATCTTAACATTTATTACTTTTCCTTTTTTTCCGTGTTCCATGCGTAACGAACTGTCTTTTACGTCTTTTGCTTTTTCGCCAAAAATTGCCCTCAATAATCTTTCCTCTGGAGTTAATTCTGCTTCCCCTTTGGGCGAAATTTTACCCGCCAAAATATCATTAGGACCCACTTCTGCTCCAACTCTGATTATTCCTTCTTCATCAAGATCTTTAAGTTTTTCCTCGCCGACATTTGGAATATCGCAAGTAGTAATTTCAGGACCAAGCTTTGTGTCGCGGACATCACAAGTAAACTCTTCTATATGAATAGAGGTAAAAGCGTCTTCTTTAACTAACCTTTCTGAAATAACAAGCGAGTCCTCAAACCCTCCGCCTCGAAAACACATAAAAGCAACTAAAACATTCCTCCCCAAGGCAAGCCTTCCTTTGGAAATAGCTGCTCCATCGGCCAAAGCATCGCCCTTTTTAAAAACATCTCCTTTTTTAACTGCCGGCTTTTGGTGAAAACAAGTATATTGATTAGTTCGGACAAAAGTTTGGAGATTATAGGTTTGATCAACTTTTTTCTTTTTATCACCAACAGAGATTTCGAACTCTACTCTAATGTGATTGGCGTCTGCTTCTTTCACCCGACCTGGCGCTTTAGCAATTATCGCCTGACCCGAATCTCTTGCTACGTTTCTTTCAACACCCGTACCAACCAAAGGCGGTTCAGGATTTACTAACGGGACTGCTTGACGCTGCATATTTGAACCCATAAGAGCTCTTGAAGCGTCATCATTTTGCAAGAAAGGAATCAAAGAGGTGGCAATGCTGATAAATTGTTTTGAAGAAACATCAATAAAATCTATTTTAGAAATTTCAACTTCAGCCGGCTCCCCCTTTACCCTTGCCTCAACTTTGTTGGGCGGAACTTCGGGAAGAATTTTGCTGTTTTTACCAAGCGGAACTGAAGCTGGAGCAATATTGTATTTTTCTTCTTCTTGGGCTGTAAGATATTTAATTTCATTAGTAACGTGACCGTTTTTTACTTTGAAATACGGCGTTTCAATAAAACCGTAAGGATTAATCCTGGCAAAAGAAGCTAAGTGGCCAACCAAGCCAACATTTGGGCCCTCTGGGGTTTGAATCGGACAAATTCTTCCATAATGAGACGGCTGGACATCACGAACTTCAAAACCGGCTCTTTCCCGCGTGAGACCGCCGGGGCCGGTGGTAGTAAGCCTTCTTTTGTGTTCAAGTTCGGCAAGCGGATTTTCATTATCCATAAACTGAGAAAACTGAGAAGAGGTAAAGAACTCTTTGATAACGGCCATAAAGGGCCTGGGATTAATAAGTTGGTTCGGAGTAATGGTTGCCGGATCCAAAGTAGACATTTTGTCTTTAATAATTCTTTCCATTCGCATCAAACCAACCCTTAATCTATTTTGAAGAAGCTCAGCCATAGTTCTTACTCTTCGGTTTCCTAAATGGTCAACTTGATCGGGATGAGAGTTCGGGTCGTTGTTTAATCTGATAATTTCTCTTACAACCTCAACTAAATCATCTATCTTTAAAACTCTCTCTTCTTTTACGATTTCTCTATCTTTTTTTTCTGGGGCTGATTGCGGTAATCTCTGCCATGTTTTCCAACGGCCAACCTTAGAAAGGTCGTATCTGTCAAAATTGAAAAACATATTGAAAATCAGATCTTGAGCAGTATCTGGGGTAACCAAGTCACCCGGTCTTAATCTTCTGTAAATTTCTACTAATGCCTCTTTTTGGTCGACTGTTGTGTCTCTTTTCAGCGTCTCTTTTATATATTTTATTTCACCTGTATCTATATCAGCGAACTTCTTTTGAATTTTATCTATAGTATCTAATCCTAAAGCCAAAAGTAGGGTTGTAGCGGGAACTTTCCTTTTGCGATTTATTTTGACTCCGATAAAACCCGACTCTTCGGTCTCAAATTCAAGCCAAGCGCCACGATTAGGAATAATTTTCGCTCCAAAATGGTTCTTCCCGTGGATGGATTTAGCGGTAAAGAAAGCACCGGGAGAACGGATAAGTTGGGAAACGACCACCCTTTCCACCCCGTTTAATACAAAAGTTCCTCTTTCAGTCATAAGAGGAAAATCAGCAAGAAAAACTTCCTGTTCTTTTATTTCTTTTGTTTTAAGGTTTACCAGTTTAACCTTAACCCTTAATGGCGATTCAAAAGAATCGTTGTTTTTTTTAGCATCCAAACTGTCTTTATGGTTTGGCTTATCCAATTTATAATCCAAAAACCATAACTGGAATTCTTTTCCCGTATAATCTATAATCGGAGATATTTCAGAAAAAAGTTCCTTAATCCTTACCCCCCAAAAATCCTCCCATGCTTGCTCTTGCAAGCTTAATAAGCCTGGGAGAGAAAAAGAAAGGCTGGACTTAGAGAAGTTCTTTACTCTTGTAGGTTCCTCGAGCATAACTTATGTAAAAATCACAAATACCCTAAATGTTTAGGGTATTTCCTGTCTCTGCTTTGTTTTTAAGAGTTTTCAAAAGTGTTTGTTTACCAACAGAGTCAGGTGTTAAAATTTAGTATTAAAAAAAATAAGCCACCTTTTTAACAGTATCTCTTCTAATTATATTGATATAAGAAAAGTTGTCAACCCTTTGTACTAGAAGGGTACATAGGTAACACTTTTAAGTGTTTAACCTGAAAATTAATTGGCGATATATATCCCAGCGCTTGGTGAGGTCTTCTGAAGTTGTATTCTATCAACCACTCGGTTAAGGAATGATTAAATCTGTTAA
>JAHIOM010000021.1 GCA_018895235.1 Patescibacteria group bacterium
GTATAAGAACTTCTGGATGCCTAAGACACCCTTGTAGGCGAATATTTGTTGCATATTGATACATAGGTTAAACATTTGTCCTTGATTTTACCAGATTTTGGTAAAACAAGGGTGTTACCTATGTATCTCATCTTCCGCAGGAAATGTGGGGATTAACCCCTAAATTGTTATATAATAAGGGATATGAATATAACTAAACTTAAAGACATTCTAAAAAAAGAGCCGCCATATCGCTTAAAACAGGTAGAAAAAATTATTTTTCAAGATTTAATTAATGATTGGTCGCAGGCAAAAGTTTTGCCAGTAGGATTAAGAGAAGAATTGAATAAAAAATGCCCCCTAAAGATAGATTTCCAGGCGTCTGTTTCTAAAGACGAGAAAACAGTTAAGGCGTTGATTATCCTTGAGGACGGTTTAAAAATCGAGACAGTTTTGATGCGGCATCAACCTCGGGATAAAACAAGTACGCCACGGGATAAGGATTGTCGAAATACAGTTTGCGTTTCTTCGCAGGCCGGTTGCCCATTAGGATGTTCTTTTTGCGCAACCGGAAAGTCTGGTTTTAAAAGAAACCTTAAGGCATCAGAAATTGTAGAGCAAATACTGTTTTTTGCGAGGTTGTTGAAAAAAGATAGTAGCAAGGTTACCAATGTCGTTTTTATGGGAATGGGTGAACCATTTTTAAATTACGATAATGTTTTAGGGGCGATAAAAGTTCTCAACAATAAAGACGGATTTAATTTGGGAGCAAGGCATTTTTCTATATCTACAGTTGGCATTCCGGAGGGCATTAAAAAACTGTCAGGCGAAAAATTGCAAATCAACTTAGCAATTTCCCTTCATGCGTCAAAAGATGAACTGCGGTCAAAAATAATGCCGATAAATAAAAAATATTCAATTAAAGAAGTTTTAACAGTGGTTGAGGAATATATTAAAAAAACAAAAAGGAGAGTAATGATAGAATATGTGATGATAGACGGCGTCAACGATTCTGACGAATGCGCAAAAGATTTGGCAAGGTTATTGAAAAAACTCCTTTATTTCGTTAATCTTATCTCATATAATCCAACTGGAGCGTTTAGGGCGTCTAGTCGAGAAAGAATCAAAAAGTTTAAAGAAATCTTAGAAAAATCTGGTATAACAGTGACCGAGAGGTACCGCTTTGGTTCTGGTATCAAGGCTGCCTGCGGTCAGTTGATTGCTAGGGAAAAACAATATGGAAATTGAACTTGAAAGAACTTTTTTAGTTAAAAGTTTGCCGAATGCAATAAAAAATTGCGACTTGGCTGAAATTATAGATATTTATATTCCCAAAACCGTTGACCATCCAATTTTAAGAATCCGCAAGGTGGGCAGTGTTTGCCAAATTACCAAAAAAGCGCCGACAAAAGGAAAGGATTCTTCAGAGCAGTATGAAAAAACCATTCCTCTTTCTGAAGAAGAATATAAAGAACTGTCTACCTTAGAAGGAAAACGGTTAAGAAAAATCCGTTATTATTGTCCCTGGGAAGATAAAAGCGTAAAAAACAAAACAGTTGAAATAGACGTATATTTGGACGATTTTAAAGGCCTTGTTACGGCGGATTTTGAGTTTGATTCGGTTGTTAATAAAGATAATTTTTTAATGCCTGATTTTTGTTTGGTAGAAGTAACCCAAGCAAAATATATTGCTGCTGGGTGGTTAGCAGGCAGAAAATATTCTAATATCGAGCCGTTTTTAAATAAGTTTAATTATAAAAAATGCAAGAAAAATTAATCATTACAAACCCGGAAAATTTAGAAAGAACAAAAAAAGCAATTGCCAAATCCGGCGCGGAAAAGCTTCATATCCTGTCTGATTTTGATCGGACCCTAATAAAAGCTTTTGTTAATAGAGAGAGTGTTCCTTCTTTAATTTCAGTTTTATATAATCAAAACCATCTAACTCCAGATTACGGACCCAAAGCCCAGGAACTTCACAAAAAATATCACGTTATTGAGGTGGACCCAAAAGTTCCCAAAACAGAAAAGAAAAAAGCAATGCTGGAATGGTGGACATTGCATTTTGATTTATTAATTAAGTCCGGTCTGAATAAAAAGGATTTGGAGAAAGTTGTTAATTCGGAGAAAATAAAATTCCGTGAAGGATTTTCTGAATTCGCCGACTTTTTAAAAAAGCGTAATATCCCTTTAATTATTATATCGTCTAGCGGTTTAGGTACAGACCCTATTGCGATGTGCCTAGAAAGAGAGAAGAAATTATATGACAATATCCATATCATTTCCAATGTGTTTAAATGGAACAAAAACGGAAAAGCAGTTTCTATTAAACAGCCTATTATTTACGGCATGAATAAGGACGAAACCATAATCCAGAACTATCCTGAAGTTTTTTCTGAAATTAAAAACAGAAAAAATATTATACTTTTGGGCGACAATTTGGACGATGTTGGCATGGCCCAGGGGTTTGATTACGACAACCTTATTAAAATCGGTTTTTTAAACGATAAAATTAAGGAGAACTTGGAATATTATAAAAAAACCTTTGATGTGCTGATTCTGAACGACGGTTCATTAGAGTTTGTAAATATTCTATTAAAAGATTTGATAAAAAATACATGAATAATACTACTAAAAAGATCATTATCATTATTCTCTTTTTTGTTGTGATTCTAACTGGAATAGGTTTCTGGATTTTTAACGAAGGAAAATCAGAACCAGAGCCGGTTTTACAAACAGGTGTAGTGGTGACTTCACCCGAAACCAACGAAGAAGTCTCTTTTCCTTTAAAAATAACAGGTTATGTTAATGGAGATGGATGGACTGGTTTTGAGGGCCAAGTTGGTACCGTCAAACTTTTAAGGCAGGATGGATTTAGCGCTAAAAAAGTTATACTAACCGCTACCACAGATTGGATGACATCGCCCGTTTATTTTGAACAATACCTAACCACCGTTATGATAGATCCCGGCGAGGCAACCTTAGTCTTTCAAAATGAAAATCCCAGTGGTTTGGCGGAAAACGACAGAGAGTTTCGTTTGCCGGTCAAAATCAGCCCTCTTAATAAAATCAAAGTTTATTTTAATAATAACAAGATGGATCCGGAATTTTCCTGCAATAAAGTTTTCGCCGTAGAAAGAACGGTTTCCCAAAATTTTCAGCAACTCATATATGGCGAGGCAATAAAAGAACTATTAAAAGGACCAACAGAGGAGGAGAAAGCTCAAGGATTTTTTTCTAGTATAAATCCTGGGATTGGTTATAGAGAAATCATTATTGGAGACGACAATATAGTCAGAATTGATTTTAACGAAAAATTAGAAGAAGCAGTTGGTGGTTCTTGCCGAGTGGCGGCAATCAGAGCCGAAATAACCCAAACCTTAAAACAGTTCCCAACTATTGAAAATGTAATTATTTCAATAAACGGTCGGACCGAGGACATTTTACAGCCGTAGTATGGAGTTTAAAATATTAAAAAAATCTAAAAAAAGCCGGGCGCGGCTCGGAGTTTTAAAAACAAAACACGGCGTTATAGAAACGCCGTCTTTAGTGCCGGTTGCGACCCAAGCAGTAGTAAAAACTTTAACCAGCCAAGAGACAGAGCAGACAAAAAGCCAAATTTTAATCTGCAACACTTTCCATTTGCATTTGAAACCGGGAGAGGGGGTAATTGATAAATCCGGCGGCCTTCATCAATTTATGAATTGGTCAAAACCCTTAATGACCGATTCCGGCGGGTTTCAGGTTTTTTCTTTGGGTTTCGGAAGGGACTTTAATGTCGGCAAAATTTTGAAATATTTCCCGGGTCAAAATAATGAAGTTATTAGAACGGGACGGCAGCCAAAATCAATGAAAATTACCCAAGACGGCGTTCATTTCCAGTCGCCCCTAGACGGCAAGCAATTATTTTTAGGACCCGAAGAATCAATCAAAATCCAGGAAAAATTAGGCGCTGATATCATTTTTGCTTTTGATGAATGCACTTCGCCATTAGCTGACAGAAAATACATTGAAAAATCATTGGATAGAACCCATAAGTGGGAGAGAATTTGTTTGGATGCAAAAAAATCCTTGCCTAACAGCAGGTATGGAAAACAAGCATTATTTGGTATAGTTCAGGGGTCTCATTTTAAGGATTTGCGAATTAAAAGCGCAAAGTTTATTAATTCTTTAGGTTTTGACGGGTTTGGCATTGGAGGAGATTTGGGCAAAAGCAAAGAAGATATGAAAAAGATTTTAGATTGGACAATCCCTTCTTTAAATAATAAAAAGCCGCGGCATCTTTTGGGCATTGGTTATTTGGAAGACATGGAAATAATTATTAAAGCTGGCATTGATTTATTTGATTGTACCGTTCCTACGCATTATGCGAGGCGCGGAATTGCGTTTATCCCAAAAGGCAAATTAGATTTAAATAAATCAATTTTTTTGAAAGATAAAAACCCAATAGATAAAAAATGCGCCTGTTCTGTCTGCCAAAATTACAAAAGAAACTATATTACTCATCTTTTGAGAGCGGGGGAGATCACCGCTTTAAAATTACTTACTTTTCATAATCTCTATTTTTTCAATACTTTTGTTGAAAAAATTAGGGAAAAGATAAAAAATGGGAGAATTTAAAAATACAGAAAACCCGGTTCGAGTCACAACCTTAAAAGTAGTTAAAAAGGCAAAAGACGTAAAGATAAATCAGCTAAAGATTAAAGAATTGGCGAAAGAATGGGCAAAGAACGATTTGGTTGTTCCTTCTTGGCCCAAAGAATATCACTTAAAAACCGATAATGAAAAGACACTTTTGGACTATATCATTCTGCTTACCTCTATTAACTTTTGTTTTTGGTCGCAAGATAAACGTTGGGAAATCAGGTATGATGGCAAGAAATACAATGGTTATTTTGGATTATCTCTGGCGCTAAAGAAATTCTTTGAAGAAAACCTGGAAAAAGGAAATTTGGAGTTTTTTTCTAAAATAACCCTTAATCAATTCAAAGATTTATTGCAGGGCGGTAAAAACCTTCTACTCTTAAAAGAACGCTGGAAAATTATAAGAAAAGTAAGCAGTAAGATTATAAAAAAATACGGCAACTCTATTAATTTTTTTGCGTCAGCTAACGGAAAATGTTCTGTTTTAGTTAAAAAAGTGTATGAAGAACTTTTTTCTTTTGACGATATAAGCGAATATCGGGGTAAAAAGATTTATTTTCTGAAAAGGCCCCAAATTTTGATAGCTGATGCTTGGGGTATTTTTGAAGGAAAAGGAATAGCAGAATTTGAGGATATGGATTATCTAACCTGTTTTCCGGATTACAAAGTGCCTCAAGTCCTAAATCATTTTGGAATGTTTGAATATTCAGGAGGGCTTTGTAAAAAAATTAAAAATAGAATTCCAATTCCCCATAACTCAAAACAAGAAATAGAAATTCGTTCAGCCACTGTTTGGGGAGTGGAATATTTAAAAAATGCGTTAGCAAAAGAAGGAAAGAGTTTTTGTTCTTTTGAAGTTGATTGGATTTTATGGAACAAAGCTCAGGGTATTGAGATGAAAAAACCATATCATTTGACTAAAACAGTATTTTATTAAAGAATTAAGCTATGAACGTTATCAAACAAAAAATTAATAGATTAAAAGACGAGGAGAAGAAATTAAGGAAAGAAGTTGGCGAAAAAACTATGAGCTATATTGTGGCTGCTTTTGGTTTAGTTGCCGGTTTGGCCTGGAATGATGCGATAAAATCATTGATAGAATATTTATTCCCCCTTCAAAAGAATAATTTGTTGATAAAATTTGTTTATGCTGTCTTAATGACTTTTGTGGTGGTATCAATCAGTATTTATCTAATAAGATTGATAAAGAAAGAGGGGCAGACCCACTAAAATATTTATTATGATTAAGATTTTTATTTATTAATATGATGACATTATCTGAAGTAAAGAAAAATCCTCAAGTTCTTGAGTTTATCAAAGAAACAGAAAAAACTTTGGCCGCTCTTTCTTATACCGACCATGGCTTGAGACACGCAAATTTAGTGGCAGACAGGGCAAGGAACATAGCCAAAGAGATTGGTTTGAGTAAAAATAATCAAGAACTCGCAGCAATTACCGGTTTCTGTCACGATATGGGTAATTTTATAAGCAGAGGCCACCATAACTATTTTGGCGCCTTGCTTTTTCATCAGGTTTTTAACAACGATTTTGAACCAAAGGAAATGGCGATTATTATGCAGGCCATTTCCAATCACGACAAAAGTCAGGAAGATATGAGTTTCGCCAATCCCGTTTCCGCTGTTGTTGTTTTGGCCGATAAATCAGATGTTCACCGATCAAGGGTTACAGCCCAAAAAATGGAAGAAATAAAAGCCGATATTCATGACAGGGTAAATTACGCCACCAAAGAGTGCCGTTTAAAAATTGATAAAACCAAAAAGAGAATTACCTTAACTTTAAAAATTGATACGAATTTTGTGCCAATAGTGGAATATTTTGAAGTATTCACCGATAGAATGGTTTTTTGCCGGCTGGCAGCCGAATATCTTGGTTATAACTTCGGATTAGTCATCAATAATTTTCGCCTTCTTTAGGTGCTAACGTAGCCCGGGTCGCAGGCTGCGAAATTAATTAAATAGATATATGTTTTATCAAATGACGTTGGAGCAATTTATAAAATTAATGGAAGACCCGCGATTTTATGCCTTATTTATGGCAATGGCGATTTGGAGTATTATTTGGAAGGGTTTTGCCTTGTGGCGAGCCAGCAAAAACCATCAAAAAGTCTGGTTTATTGTGCTTTTAGGAGTAAACACGGTTGGGATTTTGGAAATTTTGTATCTTTTTTATTTCAGCAAGAAAAAAGATAAGAACCTGCTTCGCTAACGCTCGGCAGAACCTTGATTCGCTAATGTGTAATATATAATCTTGAATTAAAAACTTGCCGGTTCACCCAGTTAAATAATTTTGCTTTTATAAAAGCAAAATTAAAATCCTTTGAGATTTTATTTAACCGGGTAAATCCGGTACAATAATATTAGTGATGATGCAATATGAAGAACGCAACCCTCTGTTTATTGGTTAAAAACAATGAAATACTTTTAGCGATGAAAAAGCGCGGTTTTGGCGTTGGAAAATGGAATGGAGTGGGTGGTAAAATTGACAAAGATAAAGGAGATAAAGATATTGTTGCTGCGGCAATCAGGGAAACAAAAGAAGAAATTGGAATAAATATAAATGATTTAGAGAAAGTGGCGCTTCTAAGATTTAGGTTTCCTTATCAGATAGATTGGAATCAGGATGTTCATGTATTTTTGGTAAAAAAATGGCAGGGTCAGCCGAAAGAATCAGAAGAAATGTCTCCAAAGTGGTTCAGAGCCAACGAGATTCCTTACCAGGCAATGTGGGACGACGATAAAGTATGGCTGCCGCACGTTTTAGACGGTAAAAAGTTGGAAGCGGGTTTTCTTTTTAAGAAAGGCGAGATTATAGAGAAATATCATCTTAATTTCGTTAAAGAAATTTAATTATGGATATTTACGAGGCAATAAAAAAACGAAGGAGCGTAAGGGCTTATAAAAGCGCAGAAGTGAACAAAACAGCTTTAAAAAGAATTTTGGAAGCGATGAGATTGGCTCCCTCAGCGCACAATAGCCAAGAGTACAAATTTGTTTTGGTTGAAAGTTTCCAGAAAAGATTGGCGTTGTCCCGGGCGGCTGGCCAGAGCTTTGTATCCCAAGCCCCAATTATTGTGGCGGCGGTTTCTACAAAGCCGAACCACATAATGCAATGTGGGGTGCCGGCCCATCCGGTTGATATAGCTATTGCCCTTGACCACCTAACATTGGCAGCTACTGCAGAAGGGTTAGGCACTTGCTGGATTGGCGCTTTTTCCCAGGAAGAGGTTAGACGAATTCTTGAAGTTCCGGAAGAATATAAGGTGGTTGCTTTAATGCCTCTTGGTATTCCCGACGATAAGCCAGAAAAGAAAATAAGAAAAAGTTTAGGAGAATTGATTTGTTATGACAATTTTATAAACTAAATAAATTAAAATCCCCAAAATATAAACGGCTTCTATCCAGTGAGCCGCTTTTTTATTTGATATGGGAGTTGACACTACCTTTTGCTCTTGCTACAATTAAAACCGACAAAATTAGTCTGCATTAATTTATTCACTAAAAGAATAAACATGAAAATATCAAAAAAAGCGCAATACGGGTTAAGGGCAATGGTACACCTGGCTCGAGCCCAAAAAGAAAAAAAGATAATCCCCTTAAAAGAAATAGCTAAAAAAGAAAGGGCGCCTTTTGCTTTTTTGGAGAAAATTATTTCCCAACTTGAAAAGGCAGGTTTGGTAAAGGCAAAGAAGGGCGCTTATGGTGGGTATTTTTTAGCAAAACCAGCAAATAAGATTACTCCGGGCGACATAGTTTCTATTTTAGAAGAAGATATGACATTAGTGCATTGCGCTGGCTGTCCTATGGCTGGTTCCTGCACATCAGAAGACGTTTGGGACGAAGTGCAAGAATCCTTAGACAATACGTTAAACGCAATTAGCCTAGCTGATTTAATAAAAAGTAAAAAATAATTAAATTATGTTTAAAATTAGTAACAATATTTTAGATTTAATAGGAAAAACGCCACTTTTAAAAATACCGACAAAAGAAAAAAGAACGACAATTTGGGCAAAATTGGAAACAACCAATCCAACAGGAAGCATTAAAGATAGAATGGCTTGGTTTATTGTGAAAAAAGCAGAAGAGGGGGGCGAATTAAAACCAGGGAGTAAAATAATTGAAGTAACGAGTGGCAATACGGGAATATCTTTTGCCATGATTGCTGCCATAAAGGGCTATAAGTTTATTGCAGTAATGCCAAAATCAGTAAGCGTTGAGCGGGTAAAAATGATGAAGTTTTTTGGGGCAAAAGTCATATTAACGCCAGCTAAAGATGATATAGCAGGGGCGATTAAAAAATATAAAGAATTAATAAAGAAAGAAAAAAATGCGTGGTTGCCAAGACAATTTGAAAATCCCGACAACATTGCAGCCCATCGCAAAGGAATTGGAGAGGAGATTATTTCACAGACTGGAGGAAAAATCGATGCTTTTGTAGCCGGAGTGGGAACGGGAGGAACTTTAATTGGTGTTGCCCAAGCTTTAAAAAAAGTAAATCCCAAAATAAAAATAATTGCCGTTGAGCCATTAGAATCAGCAGTATTATCTGGAGGCGAATCTGGCTCTCACCAAATTCAAGGAATAGGCGAGGGTTTTATCCCAAAATTAGTGGAAGAAAATAGGCACTGGATTGATGAGGTTATTAGAATTAAAAGCAAGGATGCAATTTCTATGGGCAAAAAATTGGCAAGAGATTACGGAATTTTAGTTGGGATAAGTTCGGGCGCCAATGTTTTAGCAGCAATAAAAATTAGTAAAAAATTTAAAAATATTGTCACGGTTTTACCAGACAGAGGCGAGAGATATTTAAGTTTAGAAAATTTCGATATTTAAAATTATGACAAAGAAAATTTATTTAGATTATGCCGCCACTACTCCAGTAGACCCTCGAGTAAAAAAAGCGATGGAGCCTTATTTTACAGAAAAATTCGGCAACACAATGTCTTTGCATTCTTTTGGCCAAGAAGCAAAAGTTGTTTTGGAAGAAAGCAGGGAAGTCGTGGCAGATTTGATTAACGCCAAACCCAGCGAGATAATTTTTACTGGTTCGGCAACAGAGAGCAATAATTTAGCCATAAAGGGCATTGCTTTGGCAAATAAACATAAAGGAAAGCATATTATAATTTCTAGTATTGAACATCCCTGCGTTTTGGAATCCAGCCAATGGCTTAAAACCCAAGGTTTTAATATTACAAAAGCGGGCGTTGATAAATACGGCCGAGTTGATCCGGAAAACATTGCCAAGACAATAAGAGAGGACACGATTTTAGTTTCTATAATCCACGCTTCAAACGAAATAGGAACAATCCAACCGATCGAAAAGATTGGGAAAATTTGCAAAGAAAAAAGAGTTTTGTTTCATACCGACGCAGCCCAAAGCTTCGGTAAAATTCCCATTAATGTAAATAAAATGAACATTGATTTGCTGACCGCCAGTTCCCACAAAATGTACGGACCCAAAGGCGCTGCTTTATTATTTATCCGTGATGGGGTAAAAATTGAGCCGATTTTGCACGGTGGCGGGCAAGAATCAGGATTGCGTTCTTCAACAATAAATGTTCCTGCTATTATTGGTTTTGCTAAAGCTTGTGAAATTGCCCAAAAGGAGATGGGAAAAGAAGGCGAGCGGCTAACCAAATTAAGGAATAAACTAATCAAGCAAGTTTTAAAAATAAAAGGCAGCCATCTAAACGGCCCTCCTTCGCATAAATCTACGGACGGGCAAAGCCACCCGACTAAGAGATTACCAAATAATGCTAATTTTCGTTTTGATTTTATAGAAGGTGAGTCAATGGTTATTCAATTAGATTTAAAAGGTATCGCCGCTTCAACTGGTTCTGCTTGTTCTTCAATAAAATTGGAGCCAAGTCATGTTTTATTGGCTATCGGATTAAAACCAGAGCAAGCTCATGGCTCTTTGCGGATTTCTTTAGGCAAATGGACGACCGAAAAAGAAATAAATTATTTATTAAAAGTTTTACCGAAAATAGTTAAACAATTAAGGAGTATATCTCCTTTTGGAAAATAATATGAAACCAACAGGACCATACACAAAAAAAGTTTTAGAATTATTTCAAAAGCCGCATAATTACGGGAAGATAAAAAATCCAGACGGCATTGGAAAAGTGGGGAATGTTGTTTGTGTGCTTCCTAACCAGAATATTCATATTAACAATGACTTAAAAGAAATTGATAAAATTTCAACAGAAAATAAAGTTTTGTCTCATAATGGGCAATATAATAGTATAAGCAGAATTGTAAAGAGAAATTACGAGGGGAAAATATTAATTATAAAAAATAAATTAGGGATTATTCGTTTAACCCCAGACCATCTTGTATTGGCGATAAAAATTCCAAAAAGAAATAAATTTTTATATACAAAGAATAGAAAAAAATTAATCCCTGCTTGGTATCATACAGAGCAGTTAGAAGAAGGAGATATAATTTTATATCCAATATTAAGAGAGGAGAAAAATTTAGAAGATATAGAAATTAATATCCCTAAACCTAAATGGGATTTTAAAAGCAAAGAAATTCCGAGTAAAATTCCCGTTAATTCAGAATTTCTAAGATTAGTTGGTTATTTTCTGTCAGAAGGCAATATCCAAGACAAACCATGTAGGACTTTTATTACTTTTACTTTAAATATAAAAGAAAAAGATATTGTTGAAGATATCAAAAAAATATCCGAAAGTTTGTTCGGTTTGAATATAGTTGCTAGAGAAAGAAAGGATACTAAAACCGTCTTCGTATACTTATATAGTGCAAAAATAGCAAGATTTTTCAAACAATTATTTGGTAACGGTGCAGAGCATAAAAAACTTCCTGATTTTATCATAAATTTACCCGCCGAAAAGCAAAAATCTCTAATATACGGATTATGGAGAGGGGATGGATATATTAATCTTAATAGGGATGGCCCTAGAGCAGGATATGCCACAATTTCTTATAATTTAGCTCAACAGATAAAAATATTGCTTCTTCGACAAAAAATAGCGCCATCTATTTATACAGAAAAAGAGAAAACGGTAAACGGGGTTAAGCATAAAAAGGCATATAGGATACATGTTGGGCAAAGAGATTCTTTATTAAGATTATGTTCAATTCTTAATATAGAATATAAACCACGATCTTATCCTGCAGAAAAAGCATGGTTTGATAATAACTATGTTTACATTCCAATAACCGGAATCAAAAAAAAAGAATATAGGGGCAATGTTTACAATCTCGAAGTTAAAAATTCCCGCTCTTTTGCGTCAGAGGCGTTTTGTCTTCATAATTGCGGCGACGTAATGTGGCTTTATATTAAAGTTGACGGAAAAGAAGTTATTAAAGACATAAAATTCGAAACTTTTGGCTGCGTGGCTGCGATTTCTACCAGCAGTATAATTACTGATTTGGCAAAAGGAAAAACAATAAAAAAAGCACTGGAAATTACCAAGGATAAAGTTATAAATTCTTTGGGCGGACTTCCAAAGATTAAAATTCATTGTTCCGTTTTAGCGGTTGACGCTTTGGCTGAAGCGATTTTTGATTATTTAAGTAAAAATAAAAAGCCAATTCCCGAAGAACTAAAACAGCGCCACCAAAGAATAAAAAAAGAAAAAGAAATAATTGAAAAGAGATTCACCCGGTTAAATAAAATCTAAAAGATTTTAGACCAAAGGTCTATTTAATCGGGTAAAAAAAATGGAACGAGTAAATTGACAGGATTATTTTATAGTGTATTATATTAAACAGTTGTTTTAAAAATAAGAATGAAAGGAGATTGGTGTGAACAGAACACTTACAAAAGTTTCAATGATTGTTTGTTCTCTTATTTCAGTTTCTCTTTTTATCTATCTTGGTTTTTCTATTAAAAATGCCAATTTTGAAAAACTCCTTATTATTGGATTACCAGCCGCATTTCTTTTAGTTATTGGGTTAAGCGCCGCGCATTTTTTAAGAAGCGGACAGCCCACAAGTATATATTCTTTGGATAAAAAACAGATTTATAACTTAATTACTAAAACCGAAACCACAGATTTTTTGAAGTTTTTATATATTTTGGAAGATAGTCAGAGAAATGTTTTCTGTATTGCATCAAAGGAGCCGTGTTTGATGAGCGCATGTCTGCTCGCATATCCGGTTTCTGTAAAAATTTATGCAATGAAAGACGGTCAATATGGACTTCTTCCTTACAACCAACCTACGGCTGAAATTCCCGTGAAAACTTCTGTGTGAATACAAAATCACAATGGCAACGATTATCGTTGCCTTTTTTCTTGTTTTTTCCATTAAAACGTATTAATTTTAAAATATGTTTAAATCAAATAATAAAAAAGCTTGCCCTGAAGACATTCGGCTGAGCTCAGTCGAAGCCCTGAGTCGAAGGGTAATTATTGCTATGTCGGGTGGGGTTGACAGTTCAGTAGCGGCAGCTTTGTTAAAACGGGCTGGCTTTGATGTTGTCGGGGTTCATATGAAGTTTTGGTCAGAGGGCAAGAAATCTGGAAATAAGTGTTGTACTCCGGAATCAGAAAAAAGAGCAAGGCAGGTTGCCAAAAAACTCAGCATTCCTTTTTATGTTTTTAATTTTGAGAAAGAATTCAAAAAAAGAATAGTTGATTATTTTCTAAAAACAGAAAAACAGGGGAAGACCCCGAATCCCTGCGTTATTTGCAATAAAGAAATTAAATTCGGCTTGCTGTTAGAAAAAGCGCTAAAATTGAACGCCGATTTTATAGCAACCGGCCATTATGCCCGTTCCCAGCTATCAGGCGCGGAATGGAAGTTGCTTAAAGGCAAAGATAAAAACAAAGACCAGTCGTATTTCCTTTGGCAATTAAACCAAAAACAATTAAAACATATTCTATTCCCGGTTGGTAATTATACAAAAACCGAAGTTAGAAAATTGGCAAAGAAATTTAAACTGCCAACCGCTAACACCCAAGAATCTCAGGAAGTTTGTTTTATCAACACAGAAATTCACCCAGTTAAATCCGGCAGAGCCGGTGTTCCGCTGAAGGCGGGACAATTTAACAGGGTAAATTATTTTCTGAGAAAATATTTAAAAACAAAACCGGGCGATATTGTAGATACAAGGGGAAAAATTCTGGGCAAACATCAAGGTTTGTGGTTTTACACTATCGGCCAAAGAAAGGGGATTGGAATTGCTGCTGAAAACCCATACTATGTTTTGAGAAAAGACATTAAAAAGAATGAACTGATAATTACCCAGAATAAGAAAGATTTATTACAAAAAGAACTAGTTGTTAAAAGCGTTAATTGGATTTCTGGAGTCAAACCCAAATTACCAATTAAAGTAAACACTAAAATTCGCTACCGCAGTCCGTCGGCCTCAGCTATTGTGCGACAGAGCGGGAACAAAATAAAAGTAATTTTTAAAAAGCCCCAAAGAGCAATTACTCCCGGCCAGTCAGTCGTTTTTTACGCGGGTGGAGAACTATTAGGCGGAGGGATTATTCCTAATTAATAACGGTTATGGTAAAATATCAGATTATGAGAAAAATTCTATTATCTTTAATATTTGTCTCTTTAATTGGGGGGTTTTTGATAAACCCTGTTTTGGTTTCAGCGCAAAATCAAAACCCCAATCCTGAAATCACTCTTTTTTACAGTGCCTATTGTCCGCACTGCAAAGATGAAAAAGAGTTTTTAGCAACGCTTAAAGAAAAATATCCCGAAGTAATTATTACTGAATATGAGATTGCTAAAAATGCTGACAACCAGAAAATTCTAGCTGAGTTTTACGAAAAGTATAATGTTCCCAAAAATGAACAGGGTTGGGTTCCAATTACTTTTACTCCAACAAAATATCTAGTCGGTTTTAATGACCAAGTTGCCAGAGAAATTGAAAATTGTTTGCAGGAGTGTTTAGGAGAGCATGTGGTTGCTCAACAAAAAATAAAGATTCCGATCTTCGGTGAAATTAATATCGCTGATTTATCTTTGCCGGTTTTAACAATACTATTGGGAATCTTAGACGGATTTAATCCTTGCGCGATGTGGGTTTTGGTTATTTTAATTTCTCTTGTACTATCTTTAAAATCCCGCAAGAAAATAGCTTTAGTCGGCGGAACATTTATTTTAGCTGGAGGATTTCTGTATTTCTTAATAATGGCTGCTTGGTTAAATGTATTTTTGGCTTTCGGCTACATTTCTTTGATTAGAATCTTGATTGGTTTTTTTGGCATTGGGTTTGGTATTTGGAGAATAAGAGATTTTATCAACTGGAGGCCGGGCGTATGTAAGGTTGTAAAAAACGTTGAGTCACAGCAAAAAGTAATAGACAAAATTAAGAATGCTCTGAAGCCATCAGCGGTTCCGGCAACGATTTTAGGGGTAATAGGGCTGGCGTTCGGGGTTAACTTAATTGAGTTCCTATGTTCTGCCGGTTTTCCGGCAATATTTACCAGGATATTGTCCTTGCAAAACTTGGCAACCTGGCAGTATTATTCCTATCTGGTTTTTTATAACATCTTTTATATGCTGGACGATTTTATTGTGTTCGGAATAGCCTTTTTCACCCTAAGCAGATTTAATTTTTCAGACAAATATAATAAATGGTCAACTTTGGCTGCAGGCCTTCTGATATTCGTTTTGGGCATATTATTGATATTCAGGCCGGAGATCTTAATGTTTGGCTAAGACAATGGCTTTCCGAGCGAAGCAAGGAAAACATTCAAGGTTCTGCCCGCAGGCATGGTTCTTAATTCTTTATTTATTTAGAATATGATAAGATAAATTTAGTTTAAAATTAATAAAAATATATTAAAAATATATGTTCAAACCAAAAAAACAAACAAAACAATTCTGCGACTTAACGGGAAAAGTAGCCATTATAACCGGCGCCAGAAGGGGAATGGGCAGAACCCACGCCTTAGTTTTGGCAAAAGCAGGAGCTAAAGTGGTTGTTTCTGATATTTCCCAAGAAGAATGCGAAAAAGTAGTTGAAGAAATTAAAGCAGCAGGCGGTGAAGCAATAGCAGTGAAGTGTGATATCAGTCAGAAAGCAGAAGTTGAAGAATTGGTCAGAAAAACAGTAGAAAAGTTTGACAGGCTGGATATTTTAGTAAATAATGCCGGTATCTGTCCTTTCAAACCATTTTTAGAGCTGACCGAAGAAGATTGGGATAAAGTTCTGGATATTAATCTAAAAGGATATTTCCTTTGCAGCCAAACAGCTGCCAAAGAAATAGCAAAGCAAAAAAAAGGAGCAATTGTTAACATCGCTTCTATCGCTATGGGACAGGTTGGGGTTGGATTCCAAGGTATTACCCATTACTGTGCTTCAAAAGGTGGAATTGTAGCAATGGCTGAAGCAATGTCTTTAGAATTGGCTCCTTTGGGCATAAGAGTTAACACCATAGCCCCGGGAGCAATTGATACTCCAATGGTAGCTTCAGTAAAGCAGGATATGAAAAGCTTAGAAGCGACTCTGGCCGGCATTCCTTTGGGTAGAATGGGAAATCCGGAAGAGGTTTCCAATGCAGTTCTATTTTTAGCATCGGACGAATCATCGTATATGACGGGTTCCGTGGTAGTAGTTGACGGCGGCTGGTTGGCGGGTTAGAATGGTTTTGAAGGGTACTTTTTATCTAAAATAAATAAATACATAATTCAAGGTCGAGTTTAATAAAACTTAATTCGCCTATCCGCTTCTCTTTAGCGGTGCCCCGCCTAGCGGGGATTACTTAGCTCGGCGGGGTGGCGAAAAGACACATGACTGAAGCATATTGCGTTAAATGCAAAGCCAAAAGAGATATGGAAAAAGAAAAGGAAGTCACTTTTAAAGCAAAAGGAGGTAAAACAAGAAATGCTTTAAGCGGCATATGCCCAAAGTGCGGGACCAAAATGTTTAGGATAGTAGGCAATAAAAAATAGGTTCCAAACGATTTTAACAAGCGCCCCCGATTGGGGGCGTTTGCTTAAAGTTAAAAACTCGTATGTTTTTCCTTAAAAATAGAACAAGTTTAATTTTTATTACTATTCTGCTCTTTTCTAATATTTTTGTTTGGCAGATAGTTTATGATTTATCTGAGGGGCAGTATTTAAAAGTAGTTTTTTTTGATGTCGGCCAAGGAGATGCCATTTTCATTGAAACTCCGACAGATAAACAAATATTAATTGACGGAGGGCTCGGTTCAACGGTTTTGGAAAAACTGGGGAAAGAAATGCCTTCCTATGATAGGACTCTGGACTTAATAATTTTAACTCATCCTGAAAAAGACCATATGTCGGGTTTGCTTGAAGTTTTAAAAAGATATAAAATAAGAAATATTTTATGGACGGGTATAGTCAGAGATACGGTTGAATGGCAGGAGTGGGTGGATTTAATTCAGAAAGAGGGGGCTGAAATAAAAATAGCAAAAGCGGGCGATAAAATAATCTTGCAAAGAGAAAACCCCCTAATCTTTATTGATATTTTAAGTCCCGAAGAAGGTTTAGAGGGCAAGGAATTTGAAAACAGCAACGATACTTCAATTGTTTTCTCTTTAATTGCCGGGTATAAATCGTTTTTGTTTACCGGAGACATAGGCAATTTAATTGAAAAAGAATTGCCGTCAAAACAGATTGATGTTGATGTTTTAAAAGTCGCTCATCACGGAAGCAAATATTCAACCTCGGAAGATTTTCTGGAAAAAACTTCGCCTACAGCAGCGGTTATTACGGTAGGGGATAATAATTACGGGCATCCGACTCCAGAAGTTTTGCAAAGATTGGGAAACTTTGGTATAACTATTTTTAATACGAAAGAAAACGGAGATATTAAAATTATATCTGACGGGGAAAATTTAAAGTTTGTAATTAACGGCAACTAAACCAACATATGGAGGATATTAATTTTCCAATTTTTAAAACAAAAACAAAAGACTCTTCAAAAAAGTTTGACCTGACTGATTTTAACCAAAGGCAGGCCTATTTTGAATATAAGGCAGGGCCGGAAATAAAGAAATTAAGAAATTATTTGAAAGAAAACACCTTCGTCGCTTTTCTTTTGGGCAAAAAGAGTTCTGGAAAGGGCACTTATTCAAAAATGTTTAAAGAGGTTGTTGCTCCCGACAAAATAGAACATTTTTCCGTAGGGGATATGGTAAGGTCTTTTGATGAAATTGTTAAAGATAAGAAAAAAAGGAAAGAATTTATTTCTTTCCTGGAAAAAAACTATAGGGGGTTTTTGCCCCTGCAGGATATAATCAAATCTTTAGAAAACAGAAGCACAAAAACCCTTTTGCCGACCGAACTAATCTTGGCTTTAGTAAAAAGAGAAATCGAAAAATTAGGCAAGAAAGCCATTTTTATTGATGGCTTCCCAAGGGATTTAGACCAAATTTCCTATTCTTTGTTTTTCAGGGATTTGATTGATTACAGGCAGGACCCCGATGTTTTTATTTTAATAGATGTACCGACCACCGTCATTGATGAAAGAATAAAATCGCGGGTTGTTTGCCCGCTTTGCCAGACATCAAGAAATTTGAAACTTCTGCCGACCAAAAAAGTTGAGTACAGCGAAAAAGATAAAAAATTCCATCTTATTTGCGACAATCCAAATTGCCCTGCCACCCAACAGGCAGGCAAAGGTTCAATAATGGTTACGAAAGAAGGAGACGAGTTGGGTATAAAACCGATAAAAGAAAGATTGGATAAAGACGAAATTTTAATTAAGCAAGCCTTATCATTACAGGGAGTGCCGAAAATCCTTCTTAGAAATTCTGTCCCCATTAATAAAGTGAAAGAATTTGTTGACGACTACGAAATAACTCCGGGATACAGTTATGTATGGGATAAAAAAGAACGAAAAATAGAAGTTATAAAAAAACCTTGGGAGTTTTTAGACAGTCAAGGCGTTCCATCAAATAGTTTGATGCCTCCGCCTGTTGTTGTTTCTTTAATAAAACAATTAGTAAAAGCCCTTGATCTTTAATGGGCTTGACTCTTGTTTTTGAGGAGTTAAAATAAAAGTAGTCCTGCTATTTCTAGATTTATTTTCTACAATATTTCTTTTTTAAGGGAGTCCAATATTTGTTCAGACCTTGGTCTGGGCTTGAGGATACCCACTTAGCTTATGCTTAGAAAATTCTAGATATGGCGGGGCAACAAAACCACCCAGCATTGCTGGGCTTTTTGTTTTGTTGTCTGTTTTTTAACTCGTTGAATTAGCACCATAATTATGGTAAAATAGAGTAATGAAGTTCAGACAAACACTATTTTGGGATGTTGATCCAAAGACAATAGACCCTAAAAAAAACGCTCAATATATTATTGAAAGAGTGGCTGATTTTGGCAACGATAAAGAAGCGAGATGGGTTTTGAATTTTTATGATAAAAGATTGTTAAGAAAAATTATTGCCAAATCAAGATGTTTGAGCCCTGAAACAAAAATTTTATGGATGTTAATTCTCAAAAAATAGAGTGGCATTTAAAAACGCTTCCGCTTAATACAAAAAAGGCGCTTGATTTTTTATCTTTGCAAAACTGGTTAAAAGAATCCAAATGGTATTTGGCCGGCGGAACCGCGTTGGCTCTTTTTGCTGGTCATAGAAAATCTCTTGACTTAGATTTTTTTAACACGCAAAAGAATATTGATAATGATGATTTATTAAATAATTTTTTAGAAAATAAAGAATGGAATACAAATTTAAATAAAAAAAATACCATATACGGAGAGTTGTTCACCGCTAAGGTTAGCTTTATCGCTTATCCTTTTTTTGTGCCAAAACAAGATTATTTATGGTATGGTTTAATAAAAGTTTTAGCTCCAAAAGACATCGCTGTTATGAAAATTATCGCTATTTCACAACGAGGCAGGAAAAGAGATTTTTTTGACCTTTTTTGGTTAGTTCATAATATTGAGCCATTGGAAAATATTATTTTGAAACTCAAAGAGCAATATCCGTCGGTGGCTCATGATTATCATCATATTTTGAAAAGTTTAGTATATTTTAACGACGCAGAGACAGACCCTGACCCGGAAATTTATTTTGAAGCAAAATGGAAAGAGGTCAAAAGATTTTTTAAAAAAGAAATTCCGATAATTGCTAAAAAAATAATGAATCTCGATTAAAAATTAACAAAAAATAAAAGAATATTTAAAAGAAAATCAGTAAGGAATTATCTCCTTGGCTAAGCCAAGGAGATAAAAAGTATTCACAGAGTTATTCACAGGTAGTTGACAGATATAATTTATGGTAAAATATACTAAGTAGACTTGGGCTTCCAATACAGCCCCCGAATGCAATATTCATAAACACAAGCACTTGACACCCCCCCCCTTCTTTATTGATAATAAATAAAAAGGTCGGATGGTAGGTTTTTTTAAACTTATCTACTGTAATATAATTATTCATTGTAATAAAATATAATGAAAAAAATAATAAACTTTTCTTTAGCAATAATTTCAATTGTTTCAATTGTTTTTCCAGCTATCTATTTGGTTTTTGAACCGGTAATTACGAACGCCGCTGAAGATACGGCAACGGTTACAGCAACAGTGTCAGAAGAAGTGACCATATCCGCTCCGACTAATGCTACTTTCAGCGCTTCTATTCCCGGTGTTTCGGGCAACCCGGGCGCTCCGGTAACAGCCAGTTTGACCTGGACTGTGAAAACAAACAATGACACAGGGTTTAATCTAAAAATTCATGCCTCGCAGACCAATGCTTTATATAAAGACGCAACTTATTTTTTTACAGACCATACTTCAACTCCTAGTTATGGATGGACTGCTCCGGGTGCCGGTGTAGCTAGTTTTGGTTTTACTATTGCCGCGGCGACCGCTGCTGATACAGTGGCCGCATTTTTAGATGGTGGTGTCTCTTGTGGCGCTGGCGCTAACACTGGCGGCTGTTGGTCCGGTTTTGTTACCACCACTGATATTAGTATAATTAATCGGACAACAGAAACTACCTCGGCGGGCGAAGCTGAAGTAGTAAATTTTAAAGCAGAATCAAACGGGAAGCTTTTAGAAGACGGCAGTTATGTTGCGACAATAACAGCCACAGCGACGCTTAATTAATTTGTAAAATTAAAAAATGAATAAAATATTATTTATAGCATTTATAATATTTTTCTTTACAGCAGGAACAGGTTTTGCATCTGCCTATACGATTGAAGAACTGAATTTCAGCAATGAGGGAGATATTGTAGTAGGGCCAGGCAAGACAGAAGTTTGGCTGGACCCCGGAAGCGAATATACGAAAGAGATTATTGTCAGCAACAGAAGCGGAATGGAGAAGATAATTAATATTTCAGTTGAGGACTTTCAGGGCTCGCTGAATCCCGACGGCACCATTGAATTTATGGGAGGAAAAAAGGGACCATACTCTTTAAAGGATTACGTTAAACCGGAAATAGAAGAGATTATTTTATCTCATGGTCAGCGTTTGCGGCTTCCCGTTGTTATTTCTGTTCCCCAAACCGCTGAACCCGGTGGCTTATACGGAGCAGTAATGGTGTCAGCTTCTAATATAAAAGAGGAGGCGGGAGAGGTGCAGGAAGGCACTGCCGTGGGAAAACTGGAAATTATTACCCGCGTAGCTTCGCTTTTCTTTGTAAGGGTAAAAGGAGATGTTTTTGAAGAAGGTTCTCTTAACGATTTTAAGACGGGCAAAAATTTCTATGAAAAAGGCCCGGTTTCTTTAAAGATAATTGTTGAAAACACCGGCAATGTCCACCTTTCTCCCTACGGTACGATTGATATCAAAAATATTTTAGGAGCTCAGGTTGGTCAGGTGGAACTTGACCCTTGGTTTGTAATGCCAAAATCAGTAAGGACCAGAGAGGTAAAGTGGAATGCCCCCTTTCTTTTTGGCAGATATACCGCTCAAGTTTCTTTAAATAGGGGATATAAAGATATTGTTGATACCATGCAATTTTCTTTTTGGGTTATTCCCTGGAGAATTGTGCTGATAGCGCTAATAGCTTTAATCTTGCTTATTTGTTTACTTGTCTGGTTTTTCAGCCATTTTGAGTTCAAGAAGAAAACAACAAATAAACCCATATGAAGAAACTGATAAAGTATCTTTTGATAATAACCCTTGTGTTAGTGGAAGGTTTTTTGCTAATAAGTTTTGTCGGCGGGAACATTAAAGAAAAAAAGGAGACAGAAATTTTTTGCGATCAGAAATGCGCCTATAGCCAAAATTCTTATTTCTGGGAATTTAAGGGGGAAAATATTGCTAGGGGTTTTACCACAAAAGACGAATGTGTCAATTATTGTATTAAATTTAAGCAGGGATTTGTCTATAGTTCTATAATAGATGCGCGGAACTTTTTGGGCGCTTTGTTCCAAAGATAAAACTCACTCAAACAAAAAAAACAGCCCCGTTAAAGGCGAGGCTGTTTTTTTGTTTGACCATTTATGATAAAATAAAAAAAAGAATGGCTATCAAAATTTATAAAACTATTTTAGCCTGTGCGGTGATAATTTTTTGCTTTATAGGCATAAGTTTTCGTTATCCTTTATTTGCCTATGTAATGCAAAGCCCAAATTATAAAATACAATCAGATGATTCTTCTGGAGCCGGCGGATTATGGTCTACAGTTAATTATATATTTAGAGATACATTGGGTGAAGTTTCCACCGGTTCTGGCAGTAGCAGTTCCTATAAATTAAGAGCTGGCTACCAAGAAATGCAGGAAGTATATATAAGCGTGTCTGCGCCGGATGATATAAATTTGGTTCCTGATATCCCAGGTATTTCAGGCGGGACAAGCGATGGAAGCGTGACCTGGACAGTAATCGCTGACAATTCGGCCGGCTTTAATATGAAAATCAAGGCATCTACGACTCCTGCGATGAAATTGGATGCGGGTTATTATTTTGACGACTATACCCCTGACTTAGGAGGGACCCCCGATTATAATTGGAGCGTAGTTTCAAATGAGGCAGAGTTCGGCTTTACCGTAGAGCCGGGAACAGATGAAGATGCGGTTCAGGCCTTTTTAGATAACGCAAGCACTGCCTGCAATCAGGCGGCGGGCAGTCAAACAATCAATAAATGCTGGCTGGATTTTAACGGCACGATAAATATTGATATGATAAACCGCACCACCAGAACCGATGTGGATGGTGAAAACGAAGTTATCAAATTTCGCGCCCAATCCAACGCCAAGTTTTTGAAAGAGGGCGCGTATAGCGCAACAACAACAGTGACTGTGGTATCAAATTAAATCAAAGATGAAATTTCCTATAAAATTATTATTGTTTTGCTTGGTTTTACTCGGCATTGAATTGTTTTTTTCCAATATGGTTTTTGCGATTTCTGACGAAGCAAGTGTTAGTTTAGAAGTGACTAGTACCTGCAACAACAACGGAGTTTGCGAGCCGAATTTAGAGGAAAGCGAATTGGGTTGTTCTGCTGACTGTGGCTGCAATAATAACGGAGTTTGCCAATCGGCAAGGGGAGAAGACACCCAGAATTGTTCTGCTGACTGTCACCCAGCAATAGGAGGAGGTGGTGTTGTTGCTCTCCATATACGAAACATATCTATCAAAAACATAACTTTTAATTCGGTAAATATTTCTTGGCAAACAACAAGACCAACTCTCTGCACCCTTTCCTGGGGTATGACGTCAGAATATGAAAAAGAAATTATCTCTGGAACGCGATTTACTGCGAACTATTCAACCAAACTAACAGGTCTCCAAGTTTCGACTATTTATCACTTTAAAATAGTTTGCAATGACGAACTGAACTTTTGGTTGGAAACAGGGGATCAGTATTTCAGCACTTTATCTGCTTTAAATAATGTCAGCAATTTGAAAATTTCAGTTGGCGACAAACAGCTAACCTTAACATGGGATAATCCAACGGACTTAGATTTTAAAATGGTAAGGATAGTAAAAAGTACGGACTTTTATCCAACTGATCCGGAACAAGGTACTGTTATTTACGAAGGCAAGGATAACTTTTTTATTAATACTGGGCTAATAAATGGAATTAGATATTATTATACTGTCTTTGTTTATAACTTAGCCGGAGATCATTCTTCTTCCGGGGCAATAGTTTCAGCGATTCCCCAAGCCGCGCCTGTTATAGAACCACCGGTTTTTCCTCCCTATGTCCCTCCGATTACTGGAGAAATGGCATTTGGCGAGTTCAATTTTATTGTTGAAGAGGGGGAAATTATTTGGCTCGGGGAGACAACCATTAAAACCACCGTCAACAAACAAATAAATGTTTCTATTTACGATAAAGAGCTGCCGCCACTTTCTAAAACAATAATATTAACTATAGAAAAAAAAGACGAAGCGTTTTCTTTCCTTTTAAGTCCTGATAAAAGTAAAACTTTTCATGAAGCAACCATCCCTTCATCATTAGAATCTGGCGATTATTCCATAACCATTCTTATTTTAAACCAGATAAATAAAGTGATAAACAAGATAAGCGGCGAATTAAAGCTGGAGAGAGCCGCGCCGGTTTTTAGATTTCGTTGGTACTATGAGTTGCCAATATATATTATAATCGTGTTGGCAATGATAATATTGATTACCTTCGGCCTTGGAAAAGAACAAAAAATCCTCCTTATGATAAAACGCAGAAAAAACAAATCAAAATACAGATAAAACATAAAAACTATTCACAACTTGATTAATTATGTAGCGGAAGTTATAATAATAAATAAAGGTTCACCCTCTTTTCTTAAGGGATAAGTTTTGAAGAAAATGAAAAAGATTTCTATAAAAAGAGCAAAAAAAATAGGGTTGTTTTTGGCTGTGTTTATACTTGAAGTAGTGATTTTATCCGCCGTATCTATCACTGGTGTAAAAGCTGCTTTTTACGAAAAAATTAATTATCAGGGTAAACTAACTAATTCCAGCGGCGTGGCGGTTGCGGATGGAACTTACTGTATGAAGTTCAGAATTATGGACGCGTTAACAGTAGGCAATGAACTATGGTCAGAAACCTGGACGGCGGCAGACGCAAAAGTGTCTATTACAAGCGGACTGTTTTCCGTATTATTGGGCAGCCATACTGCTTTTACAGATATTTTTAACAGCGTCTCTCTTTATTTAGAAGTTCAACTTGACGTCGCTTGCGACGCCGTTTATGAAGAAGTTTTTGCTCCGAGAAAGCAGTTAGGCGCTGTGCCCGCTGCCTTTGAGGCTAAAAAGTTGGCTGGGTTTACTTGGGAAGCGCCAGGAACAATTGGTTCTGGAACGCCAAACACAGGAGCATTTTCCACTCTTTCTGCTTCAGGGGCAATCACGGGCGCATCTTTAGACGCTGGTTCAGGTACTATCACCACCACAGGCGCAATATCAGCAGGAAACGCAGAGATATTTGGCAACCTCACCACCACAGGCACAGGGACATTTGGAAGTGTTGCGATTGATGGAATGACATTAGACGCAGGAACTTGGACACAGGAATATAGTGTAAATCCCATATTAAGATTGGAACTTATGAGTGGTGCGTCTGAACTTGGAAGTTTGCAATTTGATAGTGCAGCAACTGGATATACAACTTTTAATAATGTTATGGCTGGAAGGTATAGATTTCAAGCAAGTGGAATTGATTTACTTGATTTAGGATATGGATTTGCAGATTTTAAGGGGAATGCTATTACAACAACAGGCACAGGAACATTTAAGCAACTTTCAACAACAGGAAGCATTACAGCTGCAGCAGGCGTTGCTACTGCTAATACTTTTTCAAATACTCTTGCTGCGGCAGCAAATAGTGACGCTCTTACCGCTTTGTTAATAAGTCCAACTTTTGCCAACGGAGCGCATACTACTGTAACTAATAACGCCATAAAAACAACAAGCGGGGCAGTATGGTTTGATGGAGCAGAGGGGATTACTCCGACTTCAGGAGCAGGAACTCGTTTAATGTGGATACCAGCCAAAGCGGCTTTCAGGGCAGGATATGTTGA
>JAHIOM010000002.1 GCA_018895235.1 Patescibacteria group bacterium
GGGCGGGCAAAAATTCCTTCCCCCCAACCCCCTTCCTTTTTGCCCGCCCGAGCGTTTAGTTTCGGTTCTGCCGCGCGAAGCACGGCAATTAGTCGGGGTTTTGTTCAAAATGAGTTCTGACTTTTTCTAAAATTGACCACATTAGACGATTTCGCAAAACTTTCGCCTCGCCCGCGCTGCGAGCGCGGGACTCGGCGGACAAAAAATAAAGGTGATTCCAAACGAAATTTTTAAAATTGTCGGTGTAAGATATAAAATTAAAAACTTCTAAAAAATATGATTAAATACTTTATCTATTGTCGCAAATCAAGCGAGGACGAAGAAAGGCAAATTTTGAGTATTGAGGCCCAGCTCGCCGAGTTAAGGGAGTTTGCCAAGCAAAATAATCTTTTCGTGGTTAAAGAATATTACGAAAGCAAAACTGCCAAAGAGCCGGGCCGAGAAGTTTTTAATTTTATGATGTCGGAGATTGAAAAAGGCAACGCCTCGGGAATTTTAGCGTGGAATCCCGACAGATTAGCCAGAAATTCAATAGACGGCGGACGAGTGATTTATCTTGTTGATACTGGAAAAATTACCTCGCTAAAATTCCCTACATTTTGGTTTGAGCCAACTCCGCAAGGAAAATTTATGTTGAGCGTTGCCTTTGGTCAAGCCAAATACTACACCGACAATTTGAGAGAAAACATTTTGCGGGGAATACGGCAAAAGATACGCCGTGGTGAACTATCAGCAAAAGCCCCGCTCGGATATTTCAACGAGCCGAGATTGCGAACGATTGAACCCGACAAAAAAACATTTAGCAAGGTGAAAGAAATTTTGCGGGCTTTTGCAACGTGCGAATACACCTTAACAAAAATTCAAAGCAAAATGTTTTCTCTTGGCTTGGTTGGCAAAGACGGAAAACTGCCCCATTTATCTACAATTCAAAAGATTTTGACCAATCCGTTTTACTACGGACATTTTCGCTATCGTGGCGAAGTGCATCAAGGGAGCCACAAGCCAATGATTTCAAAAAAACTTTTTGACAAAATACAGGAAGCGCTAATTTTGAACGGCAAGCCCCGTAAAAAGCGAGGACCAAAAAACTTTCAATTTCTCAATTTTGCGGTTTGCGGCGAGTGCGGATATTCCATAACAGCAGAAAGGCACATCAAAAAAAGCGGACTAAAATTTGTTTATTATCGTTGCACCCATAAAAGCAAAACGCAAAATTGCACGCAAACTCGCTTTTTGCGGGAAGAAGTTTTGACCGAGCAAGTAAAAGAAAATTGTCAAAAAGTTTCTTTGCCTGACGAATGGCGGGAAAAGTTTTTGGAGAAATTAGAAACTGGAAGTGTGGAAGCCCGCCACTCGTCCGACCTTTTCGCTCAAAATCTAAAAATAAAACTTTCCGCCATTAAAACAAAAATAGACCGGCTTATGGACGGCTATCTTGAGGGCAGTTTTGAACTGGTGGAATTTCAAGAAAAGAAAAATAAACTAATGGCGGAAAAGAAAGATATTGAGGAAAAATTATCTGATTTTGAGCGAAAAGGAAATCATTGGCTCGAACTCACCCGAAACTGGATTTTAGAGGCCAACCAAGCCAAAAATCTCGTTTTGGAAGACAATTTTTCAGAAATGAAAAATTTTATCAAAAAAATCGGCTCGAACCGCCGAATTTTGAACCAACGGCTTTTTGTAATCTACAAAAAGCCGTGGAATTACCTTTATTTTTTGCCCGCCGAGCCCCGCGCTCACAGCGCGGGCGAGGCGAAAGTTTTGCGAAATCGTCTAATGTGGACCTGGGGAGAATCGAACTCCCATCTCCTCGTTGCAAACGAGGCGTGCTGCCACTATACCACAGGCCCAAATATATTTTTCTATTTTATCAGGGAAAAATCTAAAAATCAATCCCTTGATGTGCTTAAAATAAATAAAAAAAGGGCGATCTAACGCTTTCTGGTAGTTGCCGAGTGACAGGAATTTCCTGTGTTTTTACCAAAAAGATCGTTAAGATCGCCCTTGTGCCACGATAAACAGTCGTGGTCATTCTCCTAAAATACGGAAAATAAAAGAACAATTAAGGAACAGTTGGCAGATAGATCCACCGTACCCGACCGGATGGTGATTCTATGCGAGAAGGAAGGGATTGGTTAATCCTAATCGCAGCTAGTAACTGTCGCGGGGAAACACCTCTGCTGCGCGAACGCCGTCACAGCTCTGCCAACTGTCCAAGGAAATACCCGCCACTTTGATGAATATTTCGCTGGACAGTTAATAATATTCTTATTTAAAAGAAATTATATTCTTGATATTAATCAACTCAAAAAATTTGTCAATACTTGGTTTCTTAAAGCTGCCTCGAATAGATGGTTTTCAAGCGAACCAACAAACGCTTACGGTTAAAAATAGAATTCTCAATCTTCAACTGTAGTCGACAAAAATAAATAAAAAAATTGATCCACGACCAGCTTCCGCTAGCCGTGCCTTGTTCATGTTATTCCCAATGTTTCCATGGGCATGGACTATATCTTCATCCAATATACAAAATCTATATATTGGAGCCAACGTGTAATGATAGGTTAACTACCATTTAGCAATTACTTGCTAAGTCTCTACGGGGTCGCCTAAGGCGACTTCCCTCGGTATTATCCTCATTCCTCAATTATATCAAAATTGAGAGAAGGACTTCACCGATATAGTTGGATTTTTCTATTACCTTACGGTAATAGGTCGCAATGTGCAGTTTGCACTGACGACTTCGCCCCTCTCACTGAGCCCAGCGTAGGCCTCCTTGCGGAGAACTTCGGCTGTTCCCAGCTTGCTTGGCGTGACGGATTGGAATACTTTAAGGTTAGTTTCCGTTCCCACCGGACGAGCGGATTTCCCGCATCCGGCGAGCCCTATTTTTATGCATCTGTACTTTTAATTCCACAATCTTCGCAAATCCTTCTTTAGTAAAATGTTTCTGTTTTCAAACCATTTTAAATATCCTGCAAAATAAATCAAAATCTTTTTTCTTGCTTTTAGTCTGAAGTTTATGCTTTGTGAAAAATGATTTATCTCATACCTATAACAATCAGTATGATTTTCTCTTTTATCTCTTTGGAAATATATTGTCCCGCATCCAAAAAATTCTTTAATCTTTTTTAATATAATCAAATCATCTTCTTGGAGTTTTAAATAGTAATGGCATTCCATTTTATAACTTTTGCCACCTCTACTTCCTCCTGGCGGACGCGGATAAACGGTAAAACTTCCTTCACCGTCTGTTATACCAACAATATAATCTGCAGATAACATAAATTTAGGTTGGGTCCTTCCTCTATTCGTCAGATAGACGAACGAGTACTATGACACCAGCTGACTTCCTAAAAAGCAATAACCTTTATCTTTTTAGGATCTCTCTGGGTCACTTAATTAACTTTTTCTAACATTCCCAATTTTTCATCTTATTTTATCATTTTAAAAACTTCCCTTCAACCGCCCGGTGAAGGTCGTTTTAATAAAATAAGAAAGATTTGGGACTGTTATTTGCCTCAAGCCCTCCGCTCATTTTCTTACGAAAGTTGAGCTGCTATTTTTTTTTGGCTACTCTTTATTAAAGAGGTTGGACTTTCACCAACTAGTCAATTAAGCTGCCAGACGCGCTTTTTACTGGCGGTGAGTACAAGACTCAGGAACATATTCATCGCCGCGTAGCTGATCGGCGATTACTAGCGATTCCGGCTTCATGAGGGCGAGTTGCAGCCCTCAATCCGAACTGAGACCGGCTTTGGTGGGATTAACTTCACCTTACGGTTTTGTAACCCATTGTACCGGCCATTGTACCACGTGTGCAGCCCAGGGCATCAAAGGACCATGCTGATTTGGCGTCATCCTCGCCTTCCTCCCGGTTATCCCGGGCAGTCCCTTATGACATGTAAAACATAAGGCAAGGGTTGCGCTCGTTACCCGAATTAACGGTACGCCTCAAGGCACGAGCTGACGACAACCATGCAGTACCTGTCCTGCCGCCTTGTGGGAGGCCTGCCTTTCGGCAAGCTTTCGTCAGGATTTCAAGCCCTGGTAAGGTTCTTCGTTTGTTGTCGAATTGAGCCACATGGTCCACCGCTTGTGTGAGTCCCCGTCTATTTCTTTGAGTTTTAGCCTTGCGGCCGTACTTCCCAGGTGGATCACTTAACGCGTTAGCTTCGCCACTGACAGGGTCGACACTGCCAATAGCCAGTGATCATCGTTTACGGCGTGGACTACAAGGGTATCTAATCCTTTTTGATCCCCACGCTTTCGTTCCTCAGTGTCAGGGTCGTCCTAGCTGACTGCCTTCGCTTTCGGTGTTCCCGACGATATCAACGGATTTCACCCCTACACCGTCGGTTCCGTCAGCCTCTAACGCCCTCTAGCCAAACAGTATCTTTGGGGACTCAAAGGTTGAGCCGATGAGATTTAACCAAAGACTAATTTAGCCACCTACGAACCCTTTACACCCAATAAATCCGGGCAACACTTGGAGATTCTGTATTACCGCTCCTGCTGGCGACATTAGACAAAAAATTTGTCAACATCTAATATGGACTATCTCTTCACCAACTTTAATTAGTCGATGCTCGGCGTATGATAACGGGTAATGTTCACCGCTATCTCATCCTTTTACAGGATTCAGTCTCTGAGGGGTCATCCGTTAATAAACGGAGACTTCCCTGCTGATTATTTTTAGACGCGTTTGCAATTTAGCAAAACTTGAGCGGACATCTAAAAGTTTTCCAGCATATTAGCCGAATTTTGATTCTGCGCCTGTCAACCTTCACGTTTCTTTGTGGGTTGACCACAGAATTAGGATCTCCTTATTCCTCTGGTACTGTCAATTACTTCCTCCCAGAGAAAAGACTTTTACACTCCGAAGAGCTTCTTCAGTCACGTAACGTCGCTCCATCAGGCTTTCGCCCATTGTGGAAGATTCTCGACTGCAGCCTTCCGTAGAAGTATGGCCCGTGTCGCAGTGCCATTGTTGGGGATCGCGCTCTCACGCCCCCTACCCGTCATAGCCTTGGTAAGCCGTTACCTTACCAACTAGCTGATAGGACGCAGGCCCATCCCAAAGCGGATTGCTCCTTTACCCTTGCGGGAGCTATCGGGAATTAGCCAATCTTTCGACTGGTTATGCCCGTCTTTGGGGTTGATACCTACGTGTTACTAACCCGTTCGCCGCTAATACGACTTGATGTAATCTCATCGTATCCGCTCGACTTGCATGCCTTATCCACGTTACCAGCGTTCACCCTGAGCTAGAATCAAACTCTCAATAAAAATGTGGTTTACCCAGTTAAATAATTCGCCAAAGCGAATTGCCGCAAAGCGGCATTTAACTGAGTGAGTATTCGAGACAACTTTAAGAAACCATTTTTTGCTTGTTTTTTAAGTTGTTTTATTAATATGTGAAAGAACTTTCCAAAAAAATACCCGCGATGACATCTAAATAATTAGACACCGTCGCGGATACTTTTAAAGTATCTTATTTTTTTTTATCAGTTGCTTACATATGTTTTGTTGTCTATTTTATTATTCTAACTTTTAAAAGATTCTTGTCAAGGGCTATTGATGCTTCAGCTGCCTCCAGCAACTAATTATTTTCTGCCTTCTCCTGTCTAAGGAATCGTTAGTAATTATTCCTGCCCCGTTAATACAACCCCCATCGCAGTATAGAATATCCAATACCTTCAGTTCGGTTTTAACGGGAAACTCTTTGAGAGTTTTCTCTACTAATCGGGGACCGGAAATAACATCGTATTCCGGGTCAGTGAGTTTTACAGTTAAACTGGACGATTGAGCCAAGCCGCCTGACATGGGATACAATCTTGTGTGAAATTCGGAAATATCGAAACAGGATAATTTATCTTTTTTCTTGAGAGAAATCTTTTTAATTTCAAATATTCTTTGCAGTTCTTTATAGGTTAATACTAAAATATCCAGTTTTGAATAATCTTCTTTGGCCTCCAATTTTTTAACAAAACAAGGACCTATATATACTTTTTTATAACCAGGGTATTTTTTATCAACAATCTTGGCTGTCGCCGACATCGGCGAATCAATTTTCGTCAAGAATTGAACTAAATCAGGATATTTATTTTTAATTAATCTAACGATGCTCGGACAAGGACTGGTAATGTATCGCCGGTGAGGACGAAGCTTTAATAGGGCGAGCAACTGTCTGTTCGTTTCGGCGGCCCCCTTTGCAACCTCTACAACATATTTAAATCCCAAACGCTTTAACATCCCGATTATTTCAGGATAGAAAAAATCAACTGGAAAAGAAGGAGCCAACATCGCAACCACTTTAATTTTTTTCTTAAGGAGAAAGAGTAATTCTTTAATTTCTGGCGTTAAATTTTCCATAATTACATTAACGATTTCTATATATATTAAATACTGCAAAAGATATTATACCGCCCGCTAAAGCGGTAAAAAGTTGCAATAAGCCCATTGTTTGTAAAAATAATTTTGGAACTAAATGAAAATTGAAACAAATATTTGCAACAGCAAATAAAAACAAAAATTTTACAATAGAAGCGAAAAATACGGAAGAAATATATTTTACTTTTAAGAAAAACACCTTGAAAATAAAAATTAAAATCAAGTTAGCTAACCATATAAAAGGCAAAAAATAAACTAAGAAGAGAGTAAACGGACCAAAAATTATTCCCCTTGCCAGAACTCCTAAACTTGGAAATATAACTAATGGTAAAAAATATTTTTTAGGCAAAAAAACAGCGGCTAAAAATAAAGAAGCGTTCACTATTGTTCCAACTAACCACTGCGGATGGCCGAGTGAAAATGGGATAAAAAAAGATAAAATTGACAAACCGGCAAAAATTGAAACCTGAGATAAAATTGTCAGATTTAGAGGTAGGGTTAAGGTTTTCGAGTTCATATTTTTAAGTTATAACAAACGGACTATTTTTATACTCCCAATTTTGAATTAAACGAGAATATTTATTCTCTAATTTTAAATAATCCTTTTTTAAAAGCAACTGCAGTTTTATATTTGGATATAATCTTCTAAATTTTTCATCTCTTATTTTTGAATATTTCCAAAGAAAATTTTTAACCTCAATGTATGTATTATATTTTAGCAAGTAAAAATCTGGCGTATAATTTTGCGATCCTAAATCAAAAGTTTTTGGCTCGTATTCCCATTTAACGCCTAAATAATTTAATAAACGAGCGTAGTTTGCCTCCCAACGACTGTAAAAATAAATTGTTTTACTAATATCTTTTCTAATTCCTGCCTTACCTTTGGAAGCTTTTGGCGAAGTCTGTTTTCCACCTATAACAGCCATTGCACAAGTATTGCTACAAAATTTTCTTTTCATCCATCGCTCTATCAAAAACACTTTTTTGCATTTCGGATTAACACAAATAATTTTAACTCTAGCTACTTTTATTTTTCCCTTAAATGGACTCTCAAGTCCTTTTGATTTTCTCCCCTTTAGCGTTTTGGATATTTTTATTTTTTGTTCTGTAGACATCGGACCCCTTTTTGTGTTATTCACTGATGCAGCACAGCTTTGGCTACAATAAATTTGGGGGTCACTATGTATAACTTTAAATTTTTTACCACATCCTTTCCTGGCGCAAATTCTTTCATCCTTTCTGTATATAAAATCAAAAACACCTTTCTGCCAATTGGCTTTTGTTATGGCGCTTTGTTTTTCTCTGTATTCTTTTTTATTATAAGAATGATGTGGCATTAACCGATGATACCACAAAATAAAAGAGCTGACTATACGACTTGAACTTACTACCTAAAAAGCCTCCTACTTGAATCGGACAAGTGTCTGCGGTTTACAAAACCGCTGCTTTGCCACTAAGCTAAGGAGGCAAGATTTCTACCGCTGAGCTACACCGGCGCAGATGGAGGAAGAGGCGGCGGATTTTGATTCTGTTCTTCCTGTGTGTGAACAAAGGGCTTTTTCTCGGCTTCTTTTTGCTGTTCTTGCTTTTCCAGTTTGACTTTTTTCCTCATTCCTTGCAACCAGTTATCAACCTGTTTTTCAATTTTTAAAACTAAAACCCTAATTTTTGAAAGGGCTTTCAACAAAATTATCTTGTCCGGCGAGGCGTTTTTAATCTTCTTCCTTAAAACAACAATGATATTTTCTTTCTGCACACCCTCTTGGGTTTCAGGAAGTTGAGTTAAAATCGGAATTTTCTTAACTAAAATCAGCGCTATCCCACCCAAACTGATTATTAAAATAATTAAAGCGATTAGTTCTGCCATGCGAACAAAGTGAGCACCCCGCCCTCTAAGCCTAAACTGAAATAGCAGGATGACAAATTAATTATTATTAATGAAATAAATTTATTTATTCCCTCAAAAACAGCATAGAGGGCGGGGTTTTCGCTCGCTAAGGCGAGCTCAAATCTCGTAGCGAGTAAATCTCTTAATTTCTATAATTGGCAGCGAGGAAAAAGCGAAAATTTATTTTCATTTTTTCCGAGCGAACCAATTACATAAGTTAAGCGTGAGTTAGATTTCATATCTAACGAAACGCTTAACTTCTATATTTTCTCCGATTTTAGCGATAGATTCTTCAACGAGATTTTTTATGTTTTTAGAATCGTCTTTTATCCAGGGCTGCGATAACAAAGATACTTCTTCTTTGTATTTCTTAAGCTTACCTTCAATAATTTGGTCAACTATTTTCTGGGGTTTCCCTGAATTTTTAAACTGTTCTTTATAAATCTTTTTTTCTCCGTCTAAAAATTCTTCCGGGATATCGTTTTCTTTAACAAAAATCGGCTTCATCGCTGCAATTTGGAGACAGATTTCGTGGGCTAGTTTTTTAAACTCTTCTGATTTGGCAACAAAATCTGACTCGCAGCGAATATCCAACAGCGCTCCGGTTTTTAAGGTTGGGTGGATATAGCTGTCCACTAAACCTTTTTTTGTTTCTCGAGTCGCTTTTTTGTCGGCAATGGTCTTCCCCCAAATTCTTAAAAGCTCTTTCGCTTTCTCAATATTTCCCTTGGCTTCAGCCAAGGCCTTTTTGCATTCGGTGGGAGAAACGCCGGTCTCTTCCCGAAGTTGTTTAATTTGTTCAATAGAAGCCATAGGATTATTAATTGTTTTTTTCCTCTTTCTTGGGTTCTTCTTTTGCTTTAAGAACTGTTTCTTTAACTTTTTCTAAAATATATCTTACAGAACTTATAGCATCATCGTTAGCCGGAATAATATAATCTACTAAATCGGGGTTAATATTAGTATCACATACGGCAATAATTTTTACTCCTTTTTTCTTTGCCTCTCTGGCGGCGGTAATGTCTTTTCTCATATCAAGGATTAAAATAGCTTCAGGGAGTTTCTGCATATTTTTGATGCCTTCAAACTTAACGCGCAGAGTTTCAATTTCTTTATTGATTTTCATTCTCTCTTTCTTGGTATATTTTTCCAAAGACCCATCTGCTTTTTCTTTTTCTAACTGGATAAAGCGCCCCACTCTTTTAAAAATTGTTTCAAAGTTTGTGAAAGTACCTCCCAACCACCTCGTATTTACATAAGACAAGTCCATCTCTTCAGCATTTTGCTTAACTAAACTTTTTGATGGTACTTTTGTGCCGACGATAAGCAGGTTTTTTCCTTCAGTAATAAGGTTGCTTATGAAAGTCAGGGCTTTGCTAAACTCGTCAATTGTTTTTTCTAAATCAATAATATGAATGGTATTTTTAATCCCCGATACATATAGTTTCATATTAGGATGAAGTTTGGAAACAGCATGCCCGAGATGAACGCCTGCCTGTGTCATTTCTGCTATATTTAGATTGAATTTTTCTTTGCTCATAGGATATAATTTCTATTTCTTTTTACTTTTTTTTGTCTCTTTTTTAGCCAAACGCGCTCTAAACTTCTGAACCTGACCCAAAGTATCTACCATTTTTTCTTTCCCTGTATAAAAGGGGTGGCATTTATGACAAATCTCCGTTTCAATATATTCTTTAGTCGAGCCAACAGTAAAACTATTGCCGCAAGCGCAAGTAACCTTGGCTTTAGGATAATATTTTGGGTGTATATCTTTTTTCATATTACTATATATTGCTATGTATTGATTATTTTACTATAAAAACAAGGTAATGTGAATAATAGCAAAAATTCTTCTCAAAATCAAGTCTTTATGATATATTAATAGAATACTTATGGCAGAAGAAACCAATCAAAACGAAATCAATTCTATAATAGTTGAAATACGAGCCGGAACAGGCGGAGAAGAATCCGGGCTTTTTGCCCGTGATTTATTCAGAATGTATTCTAAATTCGGCCAAAGTCAAGGTTGGGGACAAAAAGTTTTAAATTCAAATATAAGTGAGTTGGGCGGTTTTAAGGAAATAATTTTTGAACTAATTGGAAAGAACGTTTTTGATATTATGAAATACGAAGGAGGCGTTCATAGAGTCCAAAGAATTCCCAAAACAGAGAAATCAGGCAGAATTCATACTTCCACAACAACGGTGGCTATTCTGCCAAAACCCAAAAAAACAGAAACAAATATTAACCCGGTTGATTTAAAAATCACAACCTATAAGGCATCCGGACCAGGCGGCCAGTATGTTAATAAAACAGAGAGCGCCGTCAGGATTCTTCATATTCCGACCGGCATTGTTGTTACCTCCCAATCAGAAAGAAACCAAATGCAGAATAAAGAAAACGCAATGGCGATTTTAGCGGCAAGAGTTTTGGAGAAAACAGAAAAAGAACAGAAATCTCAAATTACCGGTGTTAGAAAGGAACAAATCGGCTGGGCAAAAAGGGCAGAAAAAATGAGAACCTATAATTTCCCGCAGGATAGAATTACCGATCATAGAATCGGCAAATCCTGGCACGATATAGAATCTATTATGAATGGGAAAATGGACGGCATTGTAAGGTCATTTAAGAAGTTTGAGCAGGGACAGAAACAGAAATAGATTAAAAAATAACAAAAAACAACGAGATTAAATCTTGTTGTTTTTTTTATAGATTAATTACTAATTTTGTTCAAGAATTTTAATATCACTTTCAAACCCTCTGGCTATTTTAAGAACGTTGTTCGCATACCAGTAGAAAGCCGAGTTGCTGGTTGAACCCGAGAAATAAATCATTGCTGCTTTCCATTCACCGTTTTCAGTTTTTGATTTTGCTCCGTAATCTGAAAGATATAGCCCTGCAGCCAAAAATGCATCTCTGATATTCCATGGATCCGCTGCTTTACCTATAAGTCCGTCTAAACGGGCCTTATATATCATCCAGGTAGATGGAATAAACTGGGCGGGCCCCATTGCCCCTCCCCAACCAAAACTCATAGGACAGGAAACAGCCGTAAAAAATGGGTCTCTTCCCAAATCTTTAGTAATAATCAGAAACTTAGAAACATCACGGCTTGGGCTCATCACTTTTGATATCTTTGCTTCTGTTTTAATCACAATACCTGAACCGGTTGAGGTGTTTTTCAGATAGCATTGACCGACGTTTTTTCCTATTGCTGACTCCTGTTGTAAAATTGCCAATAAGAAAGCAGGCCGAATATTGGTAACGCTCGCTACATATTTTGCAATCTCGTATGCTTCGCCGAATGTCGGCGCTTTTGGCACACCGATTAATTCAAAGATTCTCGCCCTGATTGACGCTGTTTTTTGCTCGGCTTCCTGCTTTTCTTTAAGTTGTTTTTGGTATTCTGTTTCGGTTAATTTTAAAAGGCTCTCTTGTTGTTTTTTTGCGGCATCGCTTTCCTGTTTTTGCAGTGTTTGGAGTTTAACTGATTTTTCGGTTTGGTCTTTTTCATCATCCATTTTTATCTGCTGGGTTTCTAAATAAGATTTCAAATCTGTAGTATTTTTTAGAAGCGACCCAAGTTTGCCGTTTAAACTTTCCAGATAAACCAAATTATTAAAGAAACCAGAAAGGTTCCCCTCAAGAAGAATCTCTACTGTTGATTTTTGGTCCTCTTCGTAGATTGTCCGTAGGATATTAGAAATCTGGTCTTTGGATACCTCTATTTGTAGAGAAATTTTATCAATTGATGATTTTGTCTCTACTATTTGAAGGGTCAGATCTTTAATTACAATATTCCCCTGCTTGATTTCATAGTCCAAATTTTGAACTTTCTTTTTTAGCGTGGAGATTTGGTTTTGAAGGGTTTTTTTCTCTTTTTCTGTTTTTGTTAAATCTTCAGCAATTCTAGCTGATTCTTCTTCATAAAATTTAGCACAATCCTCAAGTATTAATCGGCATGCGGAAGCGGTCATACCTTGGCAGGGATTATCGCTTTCAGTAATTTGAAGACAGGTTTGTTCCAAACTTTCCGCCAAAATCTGCGAAGGACAAAATAAAAACACTCCTAAAATTAAGGATATAAGCAGAAAATATGGTTTTAGCTTTTTAATAGTTTCCATTTAATTCAAGATTATATGACCATACCTTAACGAATCAAGGTTCCCCGCCCTTGGCGGGGGTTCTTATATTCATTATAACCCCTGTTTTTATATAAAAAAAGAGGGCGAACTAGCGCTCTCAAAAAGAACAGAAATGGTTTAGCGGGAGATATCGGTTCCCATGATTGCTTAGCGCGAGAGGTCACAAATTGTGACCATCTTACCGCACGGGCTGTGCTTGTGGTGAACCGAATCTTCTTTATTTAAACCATGACGGTCTCTTTGAAGAGGCTAAATTCGCCCTTCTTATGCCACGATAAACAGTCGTGGCTATTTACCCTCCGAAAAGGGAAAGAACAATTAATGGACAGCTGGTGAGTCCATGTTTCTAAGAAGGTTTGTGGGCACCTTCTCTGGACCCGTTTTTATCCAGCCCGACACGCGGGCGTTCACATGATATGCCGCAGCGAAGTACGCGTTTCTTCGCTGGATGGATATCCGTCCATTCGCTTACACCAACTGTCCAGGAAACTGATAATTAGTCGTATAGCATATTGAATATAAATGTCTGATCTAATCTTCTAATTACCAATTTTCTGGATAGTTGGTAGTGATATTTAGTTTTCAATAATATTGATATGATAGCATGCTATCAAAATCTTGTCAAGGCTTCACCTTATTTTAGCGAAAATCAGGTGAAGCCGCAGACCCTTGCATCTGTTTTGCCGTGTTTTTACCAATAAAAAAATTGTTTAAATAAAATTCGAAAATATCTTGCAGGCCGCGTGGGGCGAATAGCCCCATACCTTACCGCCAACTGGCGGTGGGCGAAGCGGACTGCCATCGAATTTCTTGCAAAACAGATGGCGGGGTCAAGGGTTCATTGCCAAGCGCTATTTCTTTTCTGTCTTTTTTTTCTCTGCAGATGAGGGCGCTGGTTTTTCTTTTACTGCCTCCCCCATTTCTTCCTCTTCTTTCCCTTTCTTTTCTTTCTCCACTTTTTCTACATCTTCTACCTTTTCCTCAACTGGTTTTGCTAATTCTTCTTCAACTTTTGCTGCAGGAACCGCAAGAGCAACGATTTCGTCTGGTTTTTTTAAAACTTTTACACCTACGGGCAGTTTCAAATCCTTAATAAAGATTTCATCTTCAAAAGTTTTCAGCGAACTAATATCAACCTTGATGTCGTGGGGTAAATTTTGGGGCAAGGCCTTAACTTCAATTTCTTGGATTTCTTTGACTAAAGTACCTCCTAATTCTTTTACTGCAAGAGATACGCCTTCAAAAACCAAAGGAACCATTACTTCCACTTCTTCTTTAAGCGATGCTTGGTAGAAATCAACGTGAATAAATTTCCCGGAAACGGGGTCGCGCTGAATATCGTAAATTAGTACCGGTCTTTCCTTTTTTTCTCCATCAATTTCCAGGGCGACAAGCGAGCTCTCGCCGGTTTGGTCAAAGACTTTTTTAAATTCTTCGTAGTTAATTTCCAGCGGTATATTTTTTACGCCATCGCCGTAAACCACTGCCGGAATCCTCCCTGTTTTTTTGAGAACTTTGGTTTTTTTGCCGAAATCTTTTCTTGTTTTTGCGTTTAATTTAATCATATAGTTGTTATATCTCTATTTAATATGGATACACTGGACAGGACAACTGTCAGCAGCCTCTTGGCCACATTCAGTTTTATTAATTTCTAATTCATCGTTGCCGGTTTTAGGGTCTCTTGTGGAGTTTTTAATAAGGGCTTTTCCGTCTTCGCTTATCTCAAAATATTTTGGACATAAGGTCTGGCAAGACCCGCAACCGATACATTTTTCACGTTCAAGAATAATTTTGCTCATCTTTTAAATTTTGTTTTTACTGCCAAATAACAATATTTTTTCTTCAACAACCTTTTGCACGGCCCTGATGGCTGATGGCAGATATTTGTAAGGCGTGGTTTCTTTGGGATTAATCTGTAGGGCTTTCTTCAAAGTTTTGGTATAAGCCAATCTTAGTTCTGTATTTATGTTAATTTTTACAATTCCTAGTTTGATTGCTTTTTTAATATCCTGTTTCTTAATTCCTGATCCGCCATGCAAAACCAAGAAACTTTCTTTAATTAATTTTCTAATCTGTTTTAACCGTTCTGTGTCAAGCTTCGGGTTGCCTTTGATGCTTACTCCATGAAAATTACCAATACTGACTGCTAAACCATCCACACCCGTTTCCTTTATATATTGCTCTGATTCTTTGGGATTAGTCAAGTCCTCTGGCTTTAATATAAATTTTCCTTCGTAAAGTTTAGAAGCATCAGTGCCAATAACTCCCACTTCTCCTTCTGTTAAAACACCAGCTTTTTTGGCGCACCTCACCACTTCTTTGGTCTCGGCTATATTGTCTTTAAGGGGCAATCTTGAGCCATCGAAATGAACCATGTCATAGCCTATTCCAATAGCTTTTCTTAAATACTCAAACGATTTGCCATGATCCAAGTTTAAAAATACGGGAAGCCCGATTTCTGACTGATATGCCTCTTTCAGGGCAACTGCTTGTTTTAAGCCCAAAAACCTGCTTTCTCCTTCTGATGTCCCAAGTATTATGGGGGATTTTAGTTTTTTCGCCGCTTCTATTATTCCCTCTAACTGCGAAAGGTCAGAAAAATTAAACTGACCTATTGCCCATTTCTCCTTTTGTGCTTTTTTAAGATAATACTGTAGATTTTTCATATAAAAACTGATAAGCGAAACGATGGTTTTGCAAGTGCCTCTCGCAGGCGATTTTGCATGGTTTCTGCCCGTAGGCAGAAAAAATCGCCGAGAGTGGAGATGACTAAAGCCCGCTGGGGCTTTAGATTATCGCCAACTTGCGAAAGCATTGTCGAGCATTATCCGCAAACCCTACATTGGCAAAGGCCGTTTTTAGAACATTTTTCTTTTTTAACTTCCACCTTATAGAATTTTTCATTTTTTTTCAAGAGCCCCTGCTTAGCGCCCAGTTTTTTAAGGCAGGCAGTAGAGTTGGCAATACCTATTTGAGTAGCAACAATTATGTCTCCTCTTGAACGCAGAAATCCCGAAACAAAACCGGCTCCAAAAGAATCTCCTGCTCCCGTCCTATCCGCTGCTTTCATCTTCGGAGGAAGAGCTCTGTAAAGATATTCTCCGTCTGAAAGAACAACTCCTTTTTCGCCCTTGGTCATAATTACGATACCTGAACAAATTTCATCAATCTTTTTAAAAATTTCTTTTTCTTTTTTATAAGAAATGCCGGTTAATAATGACGCTTCTTCTTGATTTAAAATCAAAACATCTATTTTGCCTAAATTTTTCCTCAATAATTTTGGGGGCAAAGAAAGCTGGCAGTTACCGGGATTTAAAGCTACCTTTATTTTATTTTTTACGGCAAAATCAATTAAATCACCGAAAACCTTGCAAAGTTCGCCGGACAAAGGAGAGATATAAAACCATTTTGTTTTAAGCTTTAACCAAGGAATATTCTCTTTTTTTAATTCTTCGGAAGCGCCCCGGTAGACCAGTATTGTCCTGTCGTCGTTGATTCCGCTGATCACAATGGAATGATTTGTCGGCTTTCTTTCTGATTTAACGACTAATTGGGTATTGATATTAAGATTTTTCAACTCTTCAATTATCTCCTGGCCGGCCAAATCCTGTCCCACTGCTCCGCAATAGGCCGTTCTAAACCCTTGTTTAGCAAAAGTGGCAGCTGTATTTGTCCCGCCGCCCCCGGAAGCAAACAATATCTCGTCAATATCAACTTTGGAGCCCAAATTAAAACAAACACCTTTTCCCGTAGCAAAGTTCTTTTTATCCTTAAGCACCCTGAACTTTTTTGTTTTTATAAATATATCTTTTGTTGCTGAACCGAAGGTGATAATATCGTACATAATTGTGTAGTATTTATTGAGAAAGTTTTTTAATACAAAATGTTTTAGTCTGTTCGTTCGCTATTTCCTGGCAAATAGAAACATCTTTTTTATCTTGAGCAATATTAAAATAACACAGGTCTTTAGAATTTTTATCTGATAGGTTTTGGCATAATACAGGATTACCTATTGCAATAGTTGTACTAAAATAACAACCGTTGCGATTTATTTCGCTGCTTACTATTTTGTCACATATTGTTAAATCTTTTTTACTAACTGCTACACCAATATAACAAGTTTCTCTATCTTGTGAATCTTGAATAAGATTTTCACATATATTTAAATCCTCTTTTTCTTTTGCAACTAAACTGTAACAACTGTTTTCTAGGGTTGGGATGTTTATTTTTTTACAAATTTCTACATCTTTTTTTGCTTTTGCTAAGTTTGTATAACAGTTTGTTTTTTCTATATCATCTATCACCCCCTCACACTCCGATAAATCTTGCGGAATTTTTCCATTTATCAGAGAATATTCATACTCAGTTCCTTCTAACACACTGGGGGTTAATTGTTTTTCTCGCATTTTTTCTTTTACATAACAAAAAACAATTCCACCAAAAACTAAAATTATTATTAATATTAGAATGATAATTAAAAATTTTTTCATAATTTTATTATTTTATTGATTAATTATGTGACATTGTGGATCAGTTTGTAATTTTAAAATTGTTTTATAGTTGTTATTTTTTTTGATTTAATAATTTCTCTTTTTCCGCGACGATTAAATGAGTTTTTAAAACTACATTGGGGTTTAAAGACATGCTTTCTATCCCCTGCTCCACTAAAAACTCGGCAAATTCAGGATAATTCGACGGCGCCTCGCCGCAAATTCCGCTGTATTTACCTTTCTCTTTACAAGCTTTAATTGCTTTCCTTAATAATTCTTTTACAGCTTCGTTTCTTTCATCGCCAATATAAGCGATTGTACCATTATCCCTGTCTAATCCAAGGGTTAGTTGGGTCAAATCGTTAGAACCAATACTAAATCCGTCAAAGATTTCTAAAAATTCTTCAGCCAAAATGACATTAGACGGTATTTCGCACATAACATATATTTTTATATTGTTCGTCTCTTTTGATAAACCAGCGTTTTTCATTAATTCTATTACCTTCTGCCCCTCTTCCACGGTTCTGCAAAAAGGAATCATCACATTTACATTTTTTAAACCGAAAACTTCTCTGACCCTTTTTATTGCTTCGCATTCCATTAAAAAGGCTGGCTGGTACTTTTCTGAAATATATCTTGAGGCTCCTCTAAACCCCATCATAGGATTCGCCTCTAACTCCTCAAAAAGTGAACCGCCTATTAAATTTCTATACTCGTTTGTTTTAAAATCAGAAAACCTCACGATAATTTCTTTGGGATAAAATGCGGCAGCGATTTGAGCCACTCCTTCGGCTAATTCTTTTACGAAAAACTCTTTTTTATCTTTATGTTCAACCGTTATTTCTTGAATTCTTTTCTTAAGCTTTTTGTCTTTTATCTTCTCAAAATTATAAAGAGCCATTGGATGAATTCTTATTTTTTCAGCGATGATAAATTCTTCTCTTGCCAATCCAACTCCAGAATTAGGCAAAAAAGATGCCTTAAAAGCCATCTGAGGATCGCCGATATTCATTGTAATTTTTGTTTTTATTTCTGGGATTTCAGCCAAATTATTTTTCTTAATATCAAAGGAAATTTTGCCCAAAAACACTCTTCCCTTCATTCCCTGGCTGCAGTCAACCGTAACAATCTGGCCGGTTTTTAAAACTTTGGTTGCCTTTCCTGTGCCGACAATTGCCGGAACTCCGAGCTCCCTGCTGACAATAGCGGCATGGCAATTATCAACCAAGACTGGCGTATTTCTGTTGGTAAAAACTATGTAATTATGGTTGCCCCCCACCTCAATATTATAGACATCTTTAATCCCTAAAGAATTTCCAACGCTAACTCTCAGCATTTTAAGAGGAGAATTGATAATATTGGTCAGGGCATGATTCTCCGGAGCTCCTTTTATTAAGGGCACGACATAATTTCTAATTTTTTCAGTGTCAATAAGCAGATTTTTTATTACGTACGGCAAAATCCTACCACTATAATTCACCTTCTTTATTATATCTTCTAATAACTGTTTTGCCGCAAAAAATCTCGTTCCGAATCTCGTTCGACTATATTCTCCCTTAACCCTTGCTGTATATTTCAATATCTCATCAACTCCGTCAACAATTTGAATATTATAAATTGACCTATTATTAACTATTTGAAAATTTACTCCTATCCTTAAACAAGCTATTACTATAGCATTCAATAATTCATTTTTAGAACAATAGATATTTATTCTATTTGATTTCTGATAATAAGTGCCGTCGCCATCTATCACGCCGGCTAAAAAATTAAAATTAAACTCAACACTCCCTCCCAATAAGAGTTTTGATATATTTGTTTGTTTTTCTAGAAAATCTTTAACAATTTCTTTTCTAAAACACCTTAAAAGAGTGCTCTTTTCTCCCACTACCTCTTTTCCTCTAATTATCCCGCGTGATGGAGGTTTCTCTGCAATATGCAGAAAGTACCCATATTCTTTCTGGAAATAATCTTTTACTCTCTCAATAAATTCTCTTTTCTCGCTGGTAGGTTTTTGAATAAATGAAATAGTATAAACAAATTTTTTGCCACATTTTCTACAAAAAATATTCCCATCAGTACTTATCGCCCCGAGTAAATAGCTCATTTGAGAAGAAATGTTTGCCGGCCCAAAAGAAGGTACCTTGAAAATACTAACAATTCCTTCTTTATCACGAAGAATATTCTTAATCTCTTTAGAAATTATCTCTCGGTTATTAAAGGTTAAAAATTTATGGTCAAACGTTGTCTCTAAAATATTATTTTTCATTCTTCCCGATTGCGAAATTTCTATCTGTGTAAGGGGCGCTTTTCTTTGAAAACCATCGATAACCTCTTTCCATTCTAAATCTAATTTTTCCTTATTTAATGATAATACTTTTATTTTCTCTTTATTACGATTCTCGACGACCTCGCGAATCGACAAAAGCCCTTTATTAGTGAGAATTTTTGTCTCTCCTCCGAAACAGGTTTTCCCGCCTTCGTCTGTAACAATCGCTGAAGCAAGCCGCATTATCGGAACCCAATCTGGATCTGTCATTTTCGTCACTAATACCTCGCCCGGTTTAAACTGGGCTATTCTTGAAACATCTTCTATAATATGGACCTTTCCTGCGCCAATTTTTTCTCCAATTGCCGCACCAGACAGAACTGGAAGTTTATCAGTGTTAAGTCGGTACTCTTCAATAATATTTTCTGTTTTTATGGCGTGAACGGTTTCCGGCCTTGATTGGACAATAAATAATTGCCCTGTTTTGCCGTCTTTTGCCCACTCAATATCTTGGGGCATCCATTTCCCATATTTCGTTGAATAGTGTTCTTCAATAATCACTGCCCATTTTGCTAAAGTTAAAATCTCCTCATCATTTAAAGAAAACTTCAGTTGTTCTTTTTGGCTGACTTTTGTTTCTTTCAACCCTCCCTTTGAAGCATAAATATACTTTAATTTTTTCCTACCCAAATTTTTAACAATAATTGAATTAAAACCGTCTTTAAGGGTGGGTTTAAAAACATAAAATTCATCTGGCGTAACCTTACCCTTCACAATCATTTCCCCAATTCCCCAAATAGAATTAATCAAAACAACTCCAGGAAAACCAGTTTCAGTGTCTAATGTAAATATTATCCCTGAAGAAGCCAAATCCGATCTAATCATTTTCAGAACCCCGACCGAAAGGGCAAATTCCAACTGGGCTATTTTTTTCTCTTCCCGATAAGCAATAGCCCTATCAGTAAAAGTAGAGACAATGCTTTTTTTAACTGCATCTAATAATGCATCACTTCCCCTTACATTAAGATAGGTCTCAAACTGACCGGCAAAAGAAGCATTGGGCATGTCCTCGCAGACGCCAGAGGTTCTAACGGCTACATCCGGGTCTAAACCATATTTTTGACCCAGTTGGGCATAAGCATCTAAAATTTCCTTTTTTAAATTATCGGGAAACTCACCTTTCAGAATCTCTGTTCTACATTTTCTACCAGTTTCTTGAATACTCTTAACGCTCTGAGGATTAAAACCCCGGAATATTTCTTTGAGTTTTTTATCTAAACCGTTGACTTTAAGAAATTTCCAATAGGCGTTTGTGGTTAAAGCAAATCCATCGGGCAGTTTTACGCCTTTTGGGGTGAGGTTTACACTCATTTCACCTAAAGAAGCGTTTTTCCCTCCAACTAAAGGCACATCTTCAATACCTATTTCGTCTAACCATAGAATATTTTTTTGCGATTTGTTTTCCATATATTTGTTATTTAACCAGACGAATTTTCTGCGCAATTGCTAATTCTTCATTAGATTTTATACTTAAAACTTTAGTATTTTTCAAAATCGGTAAGGGCTTACAAATCATATTTACAATTTTAGCTGAACCCGCGCCGATTGCTCCGGTAAAAACCAACAAATCGCAACCGCCTAAAATCGCAAAATAAGCACCGATATATTTCTGGATTGAATAAACAAAAATATCTAGCGCCAATTTTGCTTTTTTATTTCCTTTTTTCGCTGCTTTCAAAACATCTTTCATATCAGAAAGACCGCAAATCCCTCTAACGCCTGATTCATTATTCAGAACAAAGTCCAGATTTTTCATTTTACTATTCAAATATAGGACAATGCCGGGATCTATGCTGCCTGACCTTGTCATCATTACCAAACCCTCTAATGGTGTAAAACCCATTGAAGTATCAACTGCTTTTCCTTTGTCAATTGCCGTAATGCTGGCTCCGCCGCCCAAATGACAAGTAATAATTTTTAAATTGTTAAAATCCCTTCCTATAATCCCAGCGCCTTGTTTAGCGGCGTATTCGTGAGATATACCGTGAAAACCAAACCTTTTTATTTTATATTTCCTTCTTATCTTCTCTGGCAAAGGATAAGTATAAGCTTTTTCAGGAAGGGCGGAGAAAAATTCCGTGTCAAAAACTGCTATTTGTTTGGCATCTGGAAAAACGCTTTGACTAAATTTAATCCCTAAAACATTAAAGGGATTATGAAGGGGCGCTAACCTGTTTAATTTTTCTATACTTTTTAAATTATTTTTAGTGACAACAAGGGGTTTTTTAAAACGCTCTCCGCCATGAACAACCCTGTGGCCTATTTTTTTAATCTCTTTTTTATATTTTTCTAACTTACCCAACTCCCCCAATAGGATTTTTTCATAGTTTCTTTTCTCAAAAACATCAACCCTCCCCTCTTTTCTTACTTTTAGGTTGCTATCAAACCCTTCACCTTTGGTCAAAGGTGAAGGGTCAAACAATTTCCATTTAATAGACTGACTTCCGCAATTCAATACCAAAATCATAATTTTGTTTATTTTTTAACTAAGTATCCTTCGCCAACCCTATTTATCCCGGCAGCATTGCCCTCGTCTGTGTCTAAATGCACACATAATTTATAATCGTCTCTAACCCTCACTTTAACATTATGAAAAGTTATTTCCCTTGGCCCCTTTACTAAAATTGAAATTATTGAACTATTTTTTAATTTCAGCGCCTTCGCTTCGTTTGTCGCACAATGGATATGACGGACAGCGATAATTACGCCCTGTTTTAATTCAACCTGACCAGCTGGCCCAATTAAAACCACTCCCGGCGTTCCTTTTGTATCGCCCGACATCCTGACAGACGGCGTTACCCCTAAATTTATTGCATCTGTCATAGATAATTCTATTTGAGTTTCTTCCCGTACCGGTCCAACTATGCGCATATTATCAATTATTCTATCAGAGACCCTAATGCTTAATTTCTCTTCGGCGGCAAAATCACAAGGTTGGGTTAGTTGTTTTAGTTTTTTCAATTCGTATCTTGAACCAAAAAGCGCTTCCAAATCTGATTGGCTTAAATGAATATGCCTGGCTGAAACTTCAATTGGTATTCTGGTGGTCATATTTTATTATTTTATCATTTTTAATAAAAACAAAAAAGCCCCGCTTGTACGAGACTTTTAAAGATTTCGTTATATCCTCTTCCCCACAAACTCGACTAGATGCCAGAGAAGAATATTCTTCGTTATTTTGTAATATGGTTATTATGGTTTTTTACAACCAATATTTTCTTTATTCTTTCTTTTATGGGGGTCAGCCCTAAAATCGCGCCTATTATTGAAAATGCAAAAAATAATGTATTCAATTTTTCTTTCAACTCTGGAAAATCCGGCGATTTAGACATCATAACATACATAAAAATACCAAAAAAACCAAAAAGGACAATTGATAGCAAGGAAAGAAAAATATACTTTTTAAAATTTTTAAAAGGGTCGGCAATCACTTCTCCTTTTTCACCGGTAAATTGCATCTTTGAAAGAAAGTTTTTTATTTCTTCTTTATCGTTCCGTATTGCGATAAAAAGCAATTCTTTAATTTTCCCTATCCCGATATAAGCGATAACAAACCCTCCGGCATTGCAAATCCAAAAGAATGGTCCTAATTCTATTGCAAAAAGAGAAAAAGAGTAGGCAAAAATATAAACTGAAACAGACAATAAAATATTAATAAATAAGAGCAAATAAATCATTATTGAATTTTAACCTATCATAACTTTAATTTTCTTTTTCTTCATTCTACTTTATAAATTATAGTGAACAAATGCTTTTCACGATAAAAACGTTATCAATCTTTATTTTATTATACTATTTTTCTTAAAAACAAAAAAGGTGGGGCAATTGCCCCACCTTTTTTAGCATTTACTATTTCCCCCTGATGAGTTGTTCATAAGTTTCGGTTCCTAAAGTAAATAATATAGGAGAATTGGTTAAGTCGTAGGTTAGCAACCAGTAATCTCCTTGTTTAACAAGCGTTATAGTTAATCCAGAAAATTCTTCTCCTTCGACTATGCTTCGGCCCACCATAACACGATACAATTTGTTATTAATATTAAGTTCAACCCAATAATCAAAAAATGTTTGCAGTTGATCGGGAGCCGGGAATGGCTTATCTTTTTCTGTTTCCGCTAAAACTCGGCCACCAGTCTCTTGATTTAATCTTAGTTCTTCAGTTTTCGCGCCGGCGTCTAATAAGGACAAATATTTTTGAGAATTCCTATTAGGTGTTGACCATAAAGCATCTAATACTTCGGTGGGCAATCTAAGATTAAAGTCACTAGATGGATCTCTAAATTGGACAACATAAGAAGGACTAAATTTTCCAGCGATAGCATTCAAAGTTTGTCCATTTTCTAGTTTAAGAGTTACTGATACCCCTTCTTCTGTCTTGATTTCCTCTTTTATTCCAGCTTCCTCTATTCCAGCTTCCTCTTCCCCCTTCCCAAGCCTTTCATAAACCAAGATTCCCCCAACAATTAATATAACCAATACAACCATTACTAATATTATTATTTTTTTCATAAATTTGTTTGATGTTTATAGTTTATAAAATTATCTAAAATGTACGAATCCATTTTCAAAAGTTTATATCCTCTCCCCCACAAACTCGGCGAACTCGGCTAACCGGCAAGCATAAGTTTAATAGTTTTTACGCCTTCTTTAATTTTTTAAGTAAATCTAAAATTTGCTTTTTAAGTTTGGGGATGTCATTCTTTACAACCTTCCAAATAAGATCGATATCTATTCCAAAATATTCATGAATCAATTTATTGCGCATACTTACAATTTCTCGCCACTCTATATCTGGATTCTTTCGTTTAAAATCAGAAGGCAGATTTTTCGCTGCTTCGCCGATAATTTCAATTCTTCTGATGACTGCGTCTTGGGTTTTTGTGTCGTCAGCAAATTTATCAACAGAAATATTTTTGATGTAATTTTCGATTTCCCCTATACTTTCTTTAATGTGTTCAAGAAAAACTTTAGGATCTTTTCTCATAAATTACTTCTTGCTCTTTTAGTATTATGTCGCGAAGAAGTGGATGAATGGAATTATAAGTTAAAACATCAACTTTTCTTTTTAACTTATCTTCAAGTTCTAATTCTAACCTTACTAAATCTAAAAGACTCTTATTTTTAGTCAATTCAACCAAAATATCCACATCGCTTCTCTTTTTTGCTTCGCCCCTAGCAACGGAGCCAAAAAACGCTGCCCTAGTTACTCCTCGGCGTTTTAAAATAGGCAATATTTTCCTTTTAATAGATTGAGTTGTCATAACTATTTTTTATTAAATTTTCTATATCCTCTCCCCCACAAACTCGGCGAACTCGGCTAACCGGCAGGCATAAGCGTATTCGTTGTCGTACCAGGCAACAATTTTTATCATATTAGCGTTTGCCATTGTTAATGGTAAATCAACAATGGCCGAAAAGGTATTGCCGATAAAATCAGATGAAACCAATTCTTCGTCTGTCGTTGCTAAAATCCCAGCGAGTTCTTTTGTTTTTGAGGATTTTTTAAAAACATCATTTATTTCCTCGGCCGTTACAGATTTTTCTAATTCCGCCATTAAATCAATAACAGAAACGGTTGAGGTAGGCACGCGCATTGCAATACCGTCTAATTTGCCTTTTAACTCCGGAATAACCTTGCCCAAGGCCTTTGCCGCGCCGGTAGAAGTTGGGATAATATTCAAAGCGGCTGCTCGCGCCCTTCTCAAATCTTTATGGGGCAAATCCAGAATTTTTTGGTCATTGGTATAGCTGTGAATCGTGGTCATAAAACCTTTAACAATCTTGAAATTATCGTTTAAAACTTTGGCAATTGGCGCTATGCAATTTGTGGTGCAAGAACCCATGTCAACAATTCTATCTTTTTTGGAATCGAATTTTTCTTCATTAACTCCCAAAATATAGCTTGGTATTTCTTCATCTTTTGCCGGAGCAGAAATAATCACCTGCTTGGCACCTGCTTTTAAATGTTTGCCGGCACCATCAGCATTGGTGAATTGGCCGGTACATTCCAAAACAATATCTACTCCCAGTTTTTTCCAGGGTAGTTTTTCTGGATCCTTTTCGGCAAATACTTTAATTTCTTTACCGTCCACGATTAAACTGTTTGCCGTAAAACTTACTTCTCCGCCGTAACGGCCGTAGATAGAATCATATTTAAAAAGATGGGCTAATGTTTTAGTGTCGGTTAAATCATTAATCGCAACAACCTCCAGATTTTGGTGGTTTTTAAGAATCCTTCTAAGAGTTGGCCGACCTATCCGACCAAATCCGTTGATAGCTACTTTTATCATGGATTTACTCTTTTATTTTTAATAATTGATTAATCTTCTTTTTATCAAAGCCGACTATAAATTTACCATCAATATCAACAACCGGAACTGCCATCTGATTTGATTTTTCAACCATTTCGTTTAAGGCCTCCTCGTCTTTTGAAACATCGATATCTTCAAATCCAACATCGTACTTCTTCAAATATTCTCTTAAAGTGACGCAGTAAACACAACTTGGCGTAGAAAAAATTCTTACTTTAGGCATAAAATTAATATTATTCGCAGCCGCCCGTACTGTTAGACGTGGAGCCAGAGGCATAACTTTGGGAAAGACCGGCAGCAGCTGATTCTGTAGATAATTCTTGGGAGCATAAACTCGGCTCGTTATTGGATGCGCAGCAGATTATTGTTTTTAAGGCGTCAGCTGTTCTGCCGCCGAAAGAAAATTCGCTAATTATATCATTTCCTAAAAGCAAAGTCGGAGAACCTCCGATGCTATATTGGTTCGCAAGGGTAAAGTCCTCTTGGGCATATACTAATCCTTTATTTGAATCAGACACGCAAGCGTCTAATGCTGTTTTATTTACACCGGCGGATGTTAGACATTTATCTGTTTCTCCTGCTTGCATATAGCAAGAGATATAGTCCCAGTATTTATTGGCTTGCTCTTCTCTTATACATATTTGTTTTAAGTTTTCTTGGGCTTCTATATCACCATGCATTGCGGTGATTTTCCCATTGGAGACCGAACCTATATATCTTACCTTGATGTTTGAAGCGAGCGCACCGGCCTCTTCTATGACCTTTGCTAAGACACGCTGCATTTGAAGGCCATAAGGGCACTGGCTAACCACGAATGCCTCCAGCACTGGTTTATCCGACTTATTCATATCTTCGCAGGACGTCACCTCAGAAGTATTAGAATTACCGTCGGTAGCTGGATTGTTTGGGTTTTGGTCCAAATCTATGGGCAAACCCTGCATTACTGGAAACAAATATCTTCCGTCTTTTGTGATATAGGCATCAGTGTCTTGGTCTTGCCCTTCAAAAATTATCTTGATTTTGTATAAGCCGCTTACCTCCTGAGTCTCTTTTAGAGAAACCTGGCCCTGGTCTTGTAAAATATTATCGTTGATATAATCTATGGCTTTTTGGCCTGCTGCCTGGGCTGTAAGAATATTTCCTCCTATCTTATTCCCATTATTAAAATAAAAAGTGTAGATTGATGCACCAACCACGCCGACAACAACCACAGCAATAATTACTGTTAAAACGATATTGCCTTTAATTATATTTACTATTTTGGTCGCTACTTCCTTAAAAATATCTTTTATCATACTCTTTAAATATTTTTACCCAGTTAAATAATTCGCCATCTGGCGAATTAATGTCAAAACATTATTTAACCGGGTTAATTAATTATTAACAATAATAATTATACTATATAAAGAAAATAAAACAACAAATTGATTTACAAAATTATTTTCTCTATTAATTTTAATTTTCCATCAAACTCATATTTGATCAAACCGGCATAAGGAATTTCAAAATCAATTATTTTCTCATCCGATATTTTTTCAATATATTTAGCTATTGCCCTTAAAGAATTATGGCTAGCTACTATCAAAACATTTTCCCCCTTCTTTAGATCTTTCTCTATATATTTTCTATAAAAAGGAATCGTTCTTTTAAAAACATCTTTTAAACTTTCTCCTCCCGGCGGAGCTACCTTATAGCTTCTGCGCCACAAATGAACTATTTTATCGCCATATTTTTTAATTGCCTCTTCTTTGTCCATCCCCTGCAGCTTGCCATAATATCTTTCGTTTAATTTTTCTGAAACAAAAACAGGAACATCATTATCGCTGATATCTATATAGTGACCCCATTTCTGCATTTTTCCTCCATCTAAATGCACAAATATGGGATATTTTTCGCTGCCAAAATCAAACATCCTTGCTATTGTATCCATATTCCTAAAAAGCGAAGAACAATAAATGCTATCAATCCTATACCTGATAAAGACTTTATCCCTGAGGGTTTTGGCATCATAAACTTCATTCTCATCCAGGGGTCCGTCTGACCAGCCGGCAAACCTGTTCTCCTTATTCCATTGCGATTTTATATGTCTTAATAAAAAAAGATTAGACATAATTAAATTGTTTTTTAGAATGAATTTCTTCTTCAATCTCCAATAATCTATTATACTTTACCATCCTCTCTGGCGTCACGGGAGCGCCCGATTTAATAAAATCAGCGCCTACGCCCACCGACAAATCAGCGATAAAATCATCGCAGGTTTCCCCCGACCGATGCGAAACTAAAATTTTCCAACCATAAGATTTTGCTAATTTAGCGGCTTCTAAGGTTTCTGTAACCGTGCCTATTTGATTCGGCTTTAAAATCAAACCCGAGCAGGCTTTTTTGTTCTCTGCTTCTTTAATTCTTTTAATATTAGTTGCTAAGAGGTCATCACCAATAATATCTATTTTCCCCGAGAGTTCTTTAATAATTTCTTCAAAGCCCTGCCAGTCGTCCTCTGAAAAAGGGTCTTCAAGAAAAATAATAGGAAATCTGTCAATAATATCTTTATAAAAATCTAAAAGGCGGCTCCTTGTAAATATTTGCTGGTCTAAATGATAGCCGTCTTCTTTATAAAAATGGGAGGCAGCGCAATCAAGCCCGATTTTCGTATCCGGATGGTTTTCCATAGAACTGAAAAGTATATATAGGGCCTGCTCTGTTTTAAAAAATTGAGGGGCAAAGCCTCCTTCGTCGCCCATTTTAACGGTCTTGCCATCAAATTGCCCAACTAAAATATTTTTAAGCATCTGATATATCTCACTGCCTATTTTCAGATTTTCCCTAAAATATTTTTTCTGGGGAATTACCATAAACTCTTGGATATCTAACTCGTTTTCTGTATGACTGCCCCCATTAATAATATTAAAACACGGCAAAGGTAGGGTTAAAAGATTGCGTAAGCCAGCTAGTTTGGCAATGTAAGCGTAAAGAGGAAGTTTTTCTGAAGCAGCTAAAGAGCGGCAAACAGCAATTGAAACCGGTAAAATAGCGTTAACTCCTAATTTTGACTTATTTTCTGTTCCGTCTAGTTTAATCAAAATTTCATCAACTTCTTTTTGGCTAATAAACTCTTTATTTTTTAATACTGGAGTAATAATCTTTTTGATGTTCGAAATTGCCTTCTTTATCCCCTTGCCATCATCGTCTCTTAATTCCAATGCTTCATACCTTCCTTTTGAAGCGCCCGAAGGAACTGAAGCTGAAAACTTCCCTTTATTTGTTTCTATTTCAACCTCAACTGTTGGGTTTCCCCGCGAATCAGTAATTTCTTTTGGTTTAATGTTTCTGATTTTCATAAATTTTTTACCCCGCTCATTACTATACAAAATCCTATACATCCATCTTTCGTGGCGAAACTACGATTAATGTTTTGATTAGTGCTTTGTTTGGAGAAATCCCAAGTAGATTTATTGAAGTTATAAACGCACATTGTTTCACAATATTGCTGTATTTCAGCATTTAAGGAATTGCTATTATTGTTCCGCAGCAAAATAACACCCACTAAAACAATAGCGCTAATAATAATTATTATAAGAAAAACTTTAAACCGATTTTGTTTTAAGAAGTTAATGATTCGTTCCATAATTATGAGTGAGGAAGCCCGCCTAAGGCGGACGACCGAACGATTAATTATATAGGTCGTTTTAGACCTCTATAAATTATTTTTAAGGGTTTCATTATTCTTTAAAATTTTTTGACTACTCAGGATAATAATTCCAGTAGTTGCAATCAGATCCACATATATCGGTAAGACAAATGGTATATTTGTATATGTATATTGGTGGGTCATCAAAATCATAAATTTGTATATAACCGCAGTCAGGTTTTTTGTCGCCATCCCAGTCACTTATTCTAAAAGTGTATCTACAGGTGCTGCAATAATAAGTAGCATCCCATGTGGCATAAAACTCAGGGACAAAATCCGGTCGGTCATACGGTTGATCACCCGGTTCTAATTCCTCAAAATAGTAACTTCCAGGATTATAAGGTTCTGGATTTGGCCAGTCTCCGTATCCATTATAATACATATACATTGCTTGGGTAATTTGCTTAAAACTCTGAAGCGCTGCGGCTCTTTTTGCCTTTTTTCTAACACCAGATACGCTAACAAAAACAATGGAAGCAAGAATACCAATAATAGCGATAACTACTAAAAGTTCAATCAAAGTAAAACTTTTTTCTCTATTTTTGTTTTTTGACATACTCATAAGCAGCCAGAGCGGCTTTGCATCCTTCGCCGGCTGCAGTTATTATTTGTTTATATTTTCCGGTATTTACGTCGCCGACCGCGAATAAACCCGGGGTTTTTGTCTGAAAAGTTTCAAATTCTACTTTTATTTCGTCTCTTTCATTAAAATCCACTAATCCTTTGGCTAACGAGGTCGCTGGCTGACTGCCAATTTCAACAAAAACTCCTTGTACCTTCAAGTTTTTTATCTTTTTTGTTACTGAATTTTCGTAAACCAAACCATTTACCATTTTATCGCCTTTTATCTCTTTTATTATAGCATTTTTAATAACTTCAATATTCTTTGATTTTTTTGCTTCTTCCTGATTCTCTGCGTCTGCTTTTATTTCCGAACCATATTCTAAAATATAAATTTTACTTGCGTAATTGGTCATAAAAATCGCTGCTTCAAAACCAGCGTTTCCGCCGCCGATAATCGCTATATCTTTATTTTTAAACAATGGCCCATCACAAGTGACACAATAACTCACTCCCTTGCCGATAAACTCTTTCTCGCCCGGCACCTCTAAAGGCCTCGGGTCAGCGCCAGTAGCAATAATTACTGCCGAGCTAAACAGTTTTTCATTTTCAGTGGTTCTTATAGTAAAATTGTTATTTTCTTTTTCTATTTTCCTTACTTCTCCATATTTAATCTCAACCTCCTGTTTCTTAAGATGCGATATAAAATTATTTACCAAATTAGGCCCTGCTATTTTAATATTACCGGGCCAGTTTTCAATATCAACTGCTTTTTCAGCAATTTGACCGCCAAGCTCTTTGGTAATTAACAAAGTTTTCATTCTCTGCCGACTAGCATAAATCCCAGCAGTAATGCCTGCTGGTCCTCCACCAATGATTATAAGGTTATAAATCATACTTTTATTTATTATATAAAAATTTGGGAAATAAAAGAAGCCCCTACCAACAAAAAAAATCGCCCTTGGGCGATTTTGGGATTAATGTATGGTCTTTTTAAATTGTTTCAATTGTTCCAAAAACTTAATGTTTCTCTGTTTTTTCTGCCAACGCTGGACAAGAAGATAGCCACCGTATTTTACAATGTCTCGCAGCCAACCCTTATGCCACTGCCGCCATCCTCTAATAAGGTAATCAAAAGGAAAAGCGACTGTCTTTAGGGGAATTCTCAAAAAACTTAAAGGATTATAAAACCACTTCATAATTTTAAGCGGTATTTCTTGTAGTTCAGCTAATGTCATACTATCCGGCACGAAACAGGCATAACTCCCGTCGTATCTGCTCCAGGATACTAAATCTTGGCTAAATATCCTTCCTTCTTTCTCTAGCCGTAAGCGGAGTTCAGTCCCGACTAAAGGAAGCGGATGTATTACCTGGATACTGTCAATGCGGGCTTTCCTGATAAAAGATTTGAAACGTTTTGCCATAACCTCGGCAGAAAAACTATTTTTCTTTTCCTTCGGAGGATAGCCAAAAATAAACATCCCATGAACCCAGAAATAGCGGCGCAGAATTCTGGTCCATTTAATCATATTGGAAGACAAATATCCTTTACGCATTGTTTTAAGGTCTTCATCAATCGGCGACTCATAACCAAC
>JAHIOM010000022.1 GCA_018895235.1 Patescibacteria group bacterium
GGGGCAAAACCCAGAGAGGTATTTGGAGAAAGGTTTGGAATTCAGGCCGACCAATCAGAGGAAACAAATGAGATGGAAGGCGATGGGGAAGACGAAGAGTGGGGAAAAGTTTGAGTCCCGCTAAGCGGGACGAAAACCCCGCCCTCTATGCTATTTTTTCAGGCAGGAAAAATAGCATAATTAAATAATAATAATTTGTCCATCCTACCTTTTGACAAGAGCTTAGAGGGCGGGGTGCTCACTATGTTCGCATATGATAAAAAAATCACAAGATAAAAAATTAGACAGTAAGGATTTAGTAGAGGCATTAGACGAGATAAAAGAACGTTTTGGCGAAGGGGCTATTATGAAACTAAAAGACATTAGGGCTGTTGATGTAGATGTTATTCCAACCGGCTCTATCTCTTTGGATTTGGCCTTGGGGGTGGGAGGAGTGCCTCGAGGCAGGGTAATAGAGATTTTCGGTCCGGAATCTTCCGGGAAAACAACGCTGTCTTTGCATATTTTAGCTGAAGCCCAAAAAAGAGGCGGGGTTGGCGCTTTTATTGACGCCGAACACGCCTTAGATCCCGACTATGCTAAGATGATTGGAGTAAAAGTAGATGATATTCTGATTTCCCAGCCGGACTCCGGGGAGCAGGCCATGCAGATAGTTGAAGCACTTGTCCGGTCTGGAAACGTGGATGTGATTGTTATTGATTCTGTTGCCGCTCTAACGCCAAAAGTTGAAATCGAAGGTGAAATAGGGGACCAACATATCGGCCTTCAGGCCCGTTTAATGAGCCAAGCGTGCCGGAAGCTTGCCAGTATTGTTTCAAAAACAAAAACCATTGTTGTTTTTTTAAATCAGACAAGAATGAAAATCGGCGTGTATTTTGGAAATCCCGAGACAACGCCCGGCGGTTTGGCTCTAAAGTTTTACGCCTCAGTAAGAATCCATCTTCAAAGAACTGCCCAAATAAAATCTGGAGATGAAATTATTGGGAATAGAGTGAAGGCCAAAATAGTTAAAAATAAAGTAGCAGCCCCTTTCAGGGTTGCGGAATTTGATATTTATTATAACGAAGGAATATCTTTGGCTGCCGATCTTGTTAGGGCTGGTTTGGTCAAGGGCGTTATAAAACAAACAGGAAATACTTACCAATTTGGCCAAAAGAAAATCGGCGTTGGTTTGGAAGCAGCTAAAAAATCATTAAGAGAAAATCCGGAACTGATGAAGGAAATTAAAACAGCTGTTCTAAAAGAAGAAAAAGAATAAGGGCATTATGCTAATGTACAATTTATACACGGATTACATAAACAAAAAAAGCCGCCATAATTAAAGTAAACATAATTGAAAATATGTTTAACCCAGAAAGAGGCCCACGAGAACCAGAAGAAACAAGGGTAGAATTGCAACCGGAAGAGCATTTTGAAAAACCAAAATCCGACATCCAATCCGAATCTGAGAAAAAATTAGAATCGGTGGCAGAGGTTAAAGAAAACGCAGAAAAAATAAAAGAGCGATTACTCGGATTAAGATACGAACCAGCTTCCGGACAAGAAGCAAAAAGATTAATAGAAATAGGGGCTGCAACTAAAAAGTGCCGGGGGGAAGATAAAGGATTTGAGTTGTTTTTAGAAAAAATAAACGAAAATAAAGTTGACGACGAAGACGTATCCAAAGCAGGGTTATCAGGGCAAAGATTAAAAGAGCTTGTCGCGAGAGAAAAGGCAGTTAGATATTTAGTTGAAAGTTCTCCAAATATAGAGGGTCTTGTTTTCAGCGGTTTTAGCAGGGGGGATTTAACATATGCAAGATTTTTTACAATAGCCGAATTAGGACAAAGGACAAATCAAAAAGTTGAGCTTTTAAATAAAGTAAAAGAGAATTTTGACAGTCAAGGTAATATAGAGCCCGCGCTTCAAGAGTTGGCAACTAAATACAACTTTAGATGGAGACGGGTTTTTTCTTTTGACGAAAGGAGTGGCGGGATTGATATAGAGAAATTAAAGGGTAGGAAATTTGAAAAGGCCAAAGAAGAATTAGAGGTTTTAATAAATGAAGAAGAAGAAAGGAAAAAAGCTTTTCTATCAACGCTAGAAAGAAGTAAAACCCAAATAGACCCGGGTGTTTTGATAGTATCGAAAGAACCCGTTAGTTCTGAAAAGAGGACAAAAATTCAAGGGAAAAAAGCCGGTGGTTTTTATCATCCGCCAGAGAATTTTAGAAGTAAAAGCGAACTTCATCGAGTAGGTATTATGGTTTTTCCTCCGGCAATAAGCCCTGATGTTTTTCCTCACGAATATGCTCATTTTGAAGACGAAACGTTTTACGCGAAAGAGCGAGAACGTTCTTATAAGATTATAGGAGAAATAAACACATATATGTCTGGAGTTCTTGACAGGGCTGAAAAAAAGAGTATTCCTATAGAAAAATTAAATGACTCTATTAATGTTATAAGGTTTAGGCTACGTTGGTCCTATGTGCCAAGGTTTTTTGCTTCCGAACGTTCTTCGGATAGGGAAAATTACAATAAAGCGAAAGAAGATGTTGATAACGCGACAAAGGTCATTTTTGGTTTGTATAAAAAAGGTATTTCGGCCGACGCAATAAATTCTATCCTGATGAACGCTAAAAATTTTAAAGATATATTACAATGGGAGAACATTTCAAACGAAGATATAAAAGAGATGAAAAGAAAAGGAACAGAAATTATTGAAGATAATGATGCTCCGGCGATTGTGGCGTAAGAATATTTTTATGGGGGTTTGAGTCCCCCACAAGGTTATATTTTATACTTAAAAACAGCCCGTGGGCTGTTTTTTTGAATATTCGATACTAGATATTAGATACTACTTCGGTAGGTACGGCATAATTCCCAGTTGGCGAGCCCTTTTGATAGCCTTAGATACTCCTCTTTGATGCATGGCGCAGAGACCGGTTTTCTTCCGGTTTTTTATTTTATATGCGCTGGAAATAAACTTTGAGAGGACATCAGCATTTTTAAAATCTATTTCATTTGTGTTTTTTTGGCAAAAATAGCAAGTCATAGTTTTTATTAATTTTCTGTATAATAATTGCGTTTTTTAATATTTTCTATTTTTTCTAGTGGTTGCAAATTTTTAAAACTCCAGCATTGCCTAAATTCTAAATCGTTCGGAGAATTATAAATGAACAAACTTTTAGGCTTTATGTGATCAACCGCCCAATAGTTTCCATAATTATCCCAATTCATTTTATGATCGAGTTGTTTTTCTAAATGCCCTATTAACTTCTCTAAAGTATAACCCACCAAAACTTCCCATTTTTGTCCATTCTTCCGGCCCTTTAAAGACCTTGAAATTGCTGAACCCATATTTTCATCGAGACGATATTTAAAGTCAACTTTTCTTTTATGTTTTTGCCACAATTTTTTGTATCGTAATAATTTTTGCTTATTCTTCTGATTATATTTTTTACGGCGTAATTGTATCTTTCCTTTGTTTTTCTGATAATACTTTTTACTTCTTTGAGATACCTTTTCCTTATTTTTTCGATAATGTTTTTTATGATATTGTAGTATCCTTTCTTTATCCTTTCGATAATATTCTCTGTGGCGTAGCCGTATTTTCTTTATATTCCTTTGATACCATTTCTTACCATATAGTTGTACTTTCTTGTTTATCTTTTCTTTATTTTTTTGATAATATCTTTTTTTATATTCTAATATTTTCTCTCTATTCTTTCGATAATATTCTTTCTTATTTTGTAGTTCCTTCTCTTTGTTTTTATAAGCCATAATTCTTATAATGAGTTCCTTTATACAGTAAGCGTTGAAAGGATTATGATAAATACAAAATTCGCTTGCCCCTCTTCATTATAAGTTTTTTAGGGGTTTTTTCCACTCAGAACGGGATTTGAGATACGTTAATCTCGTCTTCTTGTAAATCATCGTTTTCTTTGGGTTGGTCTGGAGTTTCATTTATTGAGGTGTCTGGATTTTCATTCGGTCGAGGACTATAATTTTCTTCAATTATCGGAATCTCTTCGCTTTTTGATTCTTCCATCATCGGAGCAGCGGTGCCCGCTGTTGATCTTGGACCCAATTGGATGTTGTTGGCGATAACTTCTGTCCTATATTGTTTACTTCCGGACAAACTCTGCCAGGATCTTGTTTTTAATCTTCCCTCAATAAAAACCAGAGATCCCTTATTTAAATAGCGTGAGCATATATCGGCCAATTTTCCAAAAGCCACAACATTATGAAACTCGGCATCTTGTTTTTTTGTTCCGGTATTGTCAGTATAAAATCGGTTTGTTGCCAATCCAAAAGAAGTAACTGATTGCCCGGACGGCAAAGCTTTTACTTCCGGTTGGCGAGTGACGTTTCCTAAGATAAAAACTTTATTTAAATTCACCCTTCACCCAAACGAGTTTATTATTTTTCAAAAAGTAGAAAAAATTTAACTCGTTGGTATTAATTTTTATATTTTGATCCCCCCAACCCTCGTTTGGGTGAAGGGTTCATACTTTTTTACTCTTTTAATATTTCTTCTAATTTCTCTTCAATATCTTTTAACTCGACCTTTTTTTCCGTTTTTTTATTTTTTACTTCATTGGGTGTTTCTGCTTTTTCAGCCCCTACCGGCCTCATTTTTCTTGCTGTCGGTTCTTTGCGAGGCGGTTTTTTGATA
>JAHIOM010000023.1 GCA_018895235.1 Patescibacteria group bacterium
AAAGCGGGGCGAGCGAAAGCGGAGGCGGTTGCGGCTAAGAAAAGGGGTCTGGGGAAAAGGAATCGCCGCAGCCGCCGACGCGCTGGTAATTTTCAGGAATTTTTGATAAAGTGAGTTCGAGCGAAGTCGTAAATATACTCCACAATTTGAGTTTCAGGAATTTTCCCGACTTTTTCGTGGGCGGCAGCGATTGCCGCCCATTCATTTTGCGGCTCGCCGCGCGCGGCGCGGCTCGCCAAACAGAGGTTCGAAATTTTTTGCGATTTTAAGTATTTGCTTTGCCCAATTAAAAATTAACCAAAAATTTTTATGAACAACAATAAATTCTTCCTATACGCCCGCAAATCAACAGATGTTGAGGATAAACAAGTTTTATCTATTGAAGCCCAGATCGCAGAATTGCGCGCCTTTGCGAAACAAGAAAATCTAAACATAGTTGAAACCTTTATTGAAAAACAATCTGCCAAAATTCCAGGCCGCCCTATTTTTGGCGAAATGCTGAAAAGAATTGAAAAAGACGAGGCGAACGGAATTTTGGCTTGGCACCCCGACAGATTGGCGCGTAATTCTGTGGACGGCGGACAAATAATCTACTTGGTTGATTGCGGGCGTATTGCGGCATTGAAATTTCCGCAGTTTTGGTTTGAACCAACGCCACAAGGAAAGTTTATGTTGAATATCGCTTTTGGGCAAAGCAAATACTATGTGGATTCTCTTTCCGAAAACACGAAGCGTGGTTTGCGCCAAAAAGTAAAACGAGGCGAATATCCATCTCTTGCCCCAGTCGGCTATATCAACGACTCGCGCAATAAAACTGTTATCGTGGACAAAAAGAAATCTATCATTATTCGCCAAGCATTTGAGTTATACGCCGAAGGCAGCTACCGATTAGAGGATATTTCCGACTTTTTAGCGCAAAACAATATAGTTTCAAAAAGCGGAAAGAGAATCCACATCACGAGAACAACTTTTATTCTGAAAAATCCCTTCTACACCGGATTATTTCGCTACGCTGGCGAAATCTATGAAGGCAAACACGAGCCAATCATCGCAAAGAAAATTTTTGATAAGGTACAGGAAGTTTTGAAGCAAAGAGGAAGACCGAGAAAGAAATCTAAAATTGAACCGCAAGTATTTTGTGGATTATTAAAATGTGGAACTTGCGGAATGATGATAACTGGTGAATACAGGATTAAGAAGCAGAAAAATGGAAATATCCACGATTACATTTATTATCACTGCACCAAGAAAAACAAATCAATAAAATGCCCCGAACCCTGTATTCGCCAAGAAAAATTGGACAAGCAAATTTCTTCTCTGCTTCAAAAATTTTCTTTGCGGCCAGATTGGGCGGAAAAATTGTTGGCAAGATTAAAAATTGATAAAGCAAAATCCGCCCAATTCGTTTCTGCTTTTGTTCAAAAAGCTGAAGAAAAAATCAAGGTTATTGCTACTAAGCTCCAGCGACTTTTAGATGGCTATTTGGAGCAGGACATTGAACGAGAAATCTACCGTCAAGAAAAAGCAAAACTGCTTTCTGAAAAGAAGTCGCTGGAAGAGCAAAAGGCCCGTTTTGAACAAAAGCAGAATGATTGGCTCGAACCGATGGCAAAGTGGCTTAATTACGCTCAAAACCTCGAAAAAATCGCAAGGGATAGCGACCTTTTAGAGAAAAAGGTTGCTGCCAAAGAAATCTTTGGCTCGAACCTCTGTTTGGTGAGCCGCGCCGCGCGCGGCGAGCCGCAAAATGAATGGGCGGCAATCGCTGCCGCCCACGAAAAAGTCGGGAAAATTCCTGAAACTCAAATTGTGGAGGCCAGGGCGAGAATTGCACTCGCGTATAGCGCTTTTGCAGAGCGCTGCCTTACTACTTGGCTACCTGGCCGTTCTTATAATTCCTAATGAGTCCTCAGACGAAAACTTGCTTTCGTTTGGGACGAACGACGGAATTTCAAGCGCCGTGACAGCGCTTATTCTCTTCTTTACCTTATTTCTCTTCGTTTTTCAATCCTTCTAGAATTCCTTCTATTCTTGCTGCTTCTATATTTTGTTCCTCTTCCACAAATCTTATCTTCGGTATGGGCCGCATTCTAAGGCGTCTGTTTAAAGTTTTCTGCAGCCCATAAACCATCTTATTTAAAATGGCCAAAACCCTTTCAGCTTTGTCTGAAGGTAAAATAGCAATATATACCTTTGCGTTGGCCAAATCAATTGACGTTTCTACCTTGGTAAGAGTTACCAAAATATCTTTTGGAAGTTCAATTTCCTTGAAAATAATCTGGCCGAGTTCTCTTTGTATCAAAGAATTTACCCGTTCAATGCGTTTGCTCATAGTTCTCCTTTTTTTCTTTCTTCTGTATAAAAGACTAAGATATCGCCTTCCTGAATTTTAGTATTTCCTTCAAATAATACTCCGCACTCATCCCCTTTAATTAACCTTTCTGCGTCTTTTTTATTTCTTTGAAGATTAACAATCTTCCCTTCACCTACTTTCTCATTTTCGCGCAATACTTCAATTTTAAGTCCCTTCCTTACTTCGCCATTAATTATTTTCCCGCCAACAATCTGACGATTTTTCTCGCCCCAAAAAACCACTAATGTTTTAACCTTGCCAATATCCTGCCGGACGATCTCCGGAGTAAGGGATTTTTCCATCATCTGCCTAACTTCCTGAATAAGGTTATAGATAATATCAAATGTTTTTATTTTTACTCTTTTCTCTTTGTCTTTTTTAAGCCCCTGCAGTACAGATTGGTTAATTTTCACTCTGAAGCCAATAATCTGGCCCTGCGACATCCCGGCCAGCTTTACGTCCGAATCATTAATGTCGCCCGTTCCGCTTTTTAAAATCCTTAAAATAATTTTATCCTGCGGAAGGTCTTTTAAAACACCCGCAATCGCTTCCAAAGATCCCAGAACATCTGATTTTAAAATCACATTTAAAACCTTCTGGTCGGATCCAACGGCAATAACCGACGGGGAAATTACTTTTATTTCTTCTTTTTTGATATTTTTTTGCGCTTCTTCAATGGTTGTATATTGCTTGAATTTTTCCCCCACCCCGGGACACTTTTCCCACCCCAGAACAATAACCGGCTGGGAAGGATAGGCTTTTTCAACGGTCTTCCTTTGAAAATCTTCTAAATTTTTAATTTTTGCGAATGCTGAAGAAGTACCTATAATGTCTTTTTTATTTAAAATGCCATTGGTAATAATCAAGGTAACCACAGGACCTTTTAATCTGTCTAAATAAGATTCAATAACAACCCCTTCTGCTGGAGAATTGATATCTGCTTTTAAATCCGACATTTCAGCTACTAATAAGATTAATTCTAAAAGTTCATTTATACCCTGTTTGGTTTTGGCGGATATTTCTACGGAAGGCACCTCTCCCCCCATAGATTCTACAATGATATCAATTTTCGCAAGTTCTCTTTTTATTTTCTCCGGATCAGCAGTCGGTTTATCCATTTTATTTAAAGCCACAATCATCGGGATTTGTGATTTTTTAATTACTGTTACCGCTTCTTTGGTCTGCGGTTGAACGGCATCTGCTGCGTCAGCTACCAAAACTGCGATATCAGCCACCTGGGCGCCTCGCGCCCTTATTGCTGAAAATGCCTCGTGGCCGGGAGTATCAATAAAGGTAATTTTTTTACCGGGGTGCCCACCCGAAGAGGGCCCCTCTACCTCATATGCTCCAACGTGTTGGGTTATCCCGCCTGACTCTTTCGCGGTAATATCAAAATCCCTGATCGCCTCTAAAAGCGAGGATTTGCCGTGGTCAACATGACCCAGGATAACAACAACCGGTGGACGAGATACCTGCCCCGTAGGGTGCTTGCTCTCCTTCGGGGTTAAGTTTTTATTTTGACCTTTCATATTATTTATCCTTAATTGGTTCTAGTTCGAATCCTGTGCCCTTAAGTTTATTTGACATTCATTGCCCTGTCTAACGCCTCTTTTTCTTCGTCTGAAAGGGGATAATTTGATTGACCGCTCTTTATTGATTTGGCATAAACCCTATTGCCTTCTTTTATAAAAAGGCTGGAAATAACAAAACCATTATTCTGATTATCAAGCAAAGCAATAACAAAACTTTGGTTGCCTCCCATATCGTTGAATGGATTAAACCTTAACATCCCTATTTTTTGGAAAGTTTTTTCAGAGATATTCTCCAACTTTTTTATCTTCGAGGTTAAATCTGCAATATCGGCTTCCTGTTTTTTGGTTTTTTGAAGCTGGTTTAAAATAACATCTTCTAGGTTTTTTATTTTCTTGCCTTCTAATAAAAGAGTGATCTTTTTTCTGAACTTAAAAAGGCAAACAGTAAAATATATATTTACTGCTATTAGGGCCAAAACGACTCCTGATAAAACTATAAATGATGTATCAATATAAGGCATATAAAAGTATACTAATCGAATTATTAAGAAAATAAAAGAGCGGAGGGTGCAGGGCTCGCTCAAAAGCCGGTTTTTAAGCTGGAGATTTGCTCTTAACTAGAACAAATATCTTTCTGTTCACTTTACCGAAAATTTATTATAGTATTATACTATAATATTATAATATAAATAGTGAAACCCGCTAAAATACTTAAACACGACATTTGCTATTTTATACCAAAAAATGTTCAAAATCAAATATAAAGCTTAATTTATCAATAGCTTTGATGTTAGATTTGTTTGTTTCTCCTTTCTTGGCTTTTTTTTAAGAAGCCGAGAAGAAAAAACAATAAAAAGAAATGAAAAATAAAAAATTTATTGCCCTTATCGGTCTTGGCTATTGGGGAAAGAATATACTTAGAAACCTTTCTGAATTGAAAGTTCTTCATAGTGCCTGTGATTCTAATCCTAAAGTTATTTTAGAAAGAAAAGAAGAGTTTCCAAATGTTAATTATACCCTTTTATTTGAAAAAATTCTGAAAAATCCTGATATAAAGGCGGTTATTATTGCAACACCTGCAATTACACATTATGAAATTGTAAAAAAGGCACTGTTTGAAGGCAAGGATGTTTTTGTTGAGAAACCCTTGGCATTAAAATCTGAAGAAGGTGAAAAACTTGTACAGCTTGCTGAAAAAAATGGAAAAATTTTGATGATAGGACATTTATTACAATATCATCCAGCAATTATAAAACTTAAAGAACTTATATCTTCTGGCAAACTTGGTAAAATCCAGTATATTTATTCAAATAGATTAAATATAGGAAAGCTAAGAATAGAAGAAAATGTTTTGTGGAGCTTTGCACCGCATGATATTTCAGTAATTTTAATGCTTCTTGAGGATGAACCGATAGAAGTATCTGCTTTTGGAGGCGCTTATTTCAACAAAGAAATTTATGATACAACTTTAACAACTATGAGTTTTAAAAATAATGTTAAAGCGCATATATTTGTCAGTTGGCTTCACCCATATAAAGAACAAAAGTTAGTTGTTGTTGGTTCTAAGGGAATGATTCTGTTTGATGATTTAACTAAAGAAAAATTATTCTTCTATCCTCATAAGATAAATTGGGACAATGGTATCCCAGTTGCACACAAAGCAGAGCATCAGATTATTTCAGTTACTAATGAGGAACCGTTAAAACTTGAGATAGGGCATTTTATAAGATGCGTTGAAAAAAGAGAAAAGCCAAAAACAGATGGCAAAGAGGGATTAAGAGTGTTGAAAATTTTAGAACAAGCACAAGATTCATTAAATTTAAACTGAAAAATGATAAATAAATATTTTGTACATAAGTCATCTTTTGTAGATAAGAATGCTGAAATAGGAGAAAGAACAAAAATCTGGCATTTCTGTCATATTTTGAAAAACACAAAAATAGGAAAAAATTGTGTAATTGGGCAAAACTGTTCAATTGGGCCTAATGTGAAAATTGGAAATAATTGTAAAATACAAAATAATGTTTCGGTTTACGAAGGTGTTAAAATTGAAGATAATGTATTTTGCGGACCTTCTTGTGTTTTTACTAATCACATAAATCCAAGAGCTTTTATTAACGGGAGAAAAGAATTTAAGAAAACATTTGTTAAAAAAGGCGCAACAATTGGAGCAAATGCAACAATTTTATGCGGGAATACTATAGGAAAATATGCTTTTATTGGGGCAGGAACAATAATTACGAAAAATATAAAAGATTATTCTTTAGTATATGGAAATCCCGCTAAACTACAGGGTTATATTTGCTATTGTGGAGAAAAATTAGAATTCAAAAATGATAAAGCAACTTGCACAAAATGCAGAAAGAGATATATTAAAAAACAAAATTTAGTTAAAGAATTAGAATGAAAGTTGAATTTATAGAGCTTAAAAGACAGCATCAATTAATTAAGAAAGAAATAAATACAGCTATTCAAAATGTTTTGGATTCTGGAAATTTTATTTTAGGAGAAGAGGTTAAGAGGTTTGAGGAAGAACTAGCTGGATATTGCGGAGTAAAATATGCTGTAGGGGTAGCTTCAGGCTCAGATGCTTTATTTTTATCTTTAAAGGCCTTAGATGTAAAAGGGGAGGTTATTACAACGCCTTTTAGTTTTTTTGCTACTGCAGGAGCTATTTTCAGAGCGGGAGCAAGGCCTGTTTTTGTTGATATTGGCGAAGATTATAATATTAATCCAGACAAAATAGAAAGGGCAATAACAAAAAAAACAGAAGCAATAATCCCTGTTCATTTATATGGTATGCCTTGTAATATGCAAAAGATTATGGAAATTGCAAAGAAACATAATTTGAAAGTTATAGAAGATGCTGCTCAAGCCCTAGGAACAGAATTTAATGGAAAAAAAATGGGCTCTTTCGGAGATACTGGCTGTTTAAGCTTTTTCCCAACAAAAAATTTAGGATGTTTTGGAGACGGCGGAGCAATATTAACCAATAACGACGGACTAGCAGAAAAAATAAGGACTTTAAGAGTTCATGGCGCTAAGCCAAAATATTTTCACAAGATTATCGGTATTAATAGCAGATTAGATGCTTTGCAAGCTGCTGTTTTAAGAGTAAAGCTTTGTTTTTTAGAAAAATGGAACAAGCAGAGAAAAGAAGCAGCTGAATTTTACAATTCTTCTTTAAGAAATCTTAAAAATATCTCTTGTCCTGTTTATGTTGATGGAAGAACTTATAACCTTTATACTATTAGGACTAAAAATAGAGATGAATTAAAAGAATATTTAACTAAAAATGAAATCGGTTCTGAAATTTATTATCCTTTGCCTTTACATCTACAAGAGTGTTATTCTTTTTTAGGCTATAAAAAGGGAGATTTTCCAGAGGCTGAAAAGGCCTGCCAAGAAGTTCTTTCTATTCCTTTATTTCCAGGGATAACAAAGGAAGAACAGGAGTATGTTGTTAGTAAAATAAAAGAATTTGTCTGAAAACAAATAAACAAATAAAATGATGGAAAAATTAATCTTGTTATTTTTAGTTGCTTTTTTTACATCTGTTTTTTCGGCTAAGTTTTTTATAAAAAAAGCAAAGAAAAAGGGTTTCGTAGCCAGGGATATGTATAAAGAAAACAAGCCCTTTGTTCCTTTTATGGGCGGGTTTATTATACTTGCGGGCATATTTTCTTCACTAATAGTTTCAATATTTTTAAAATTCAATCATAGCAATCTGTTTATCCTTTATTTTGTTGTTTTTGCTTTTGCTTTATATGGTTTAGCTGATGATTTATTTGGATTTAAAAAAAAATCTGATAAAATCTTACTGCTTTTCTTTCTTGCCCTACCTATAGCAGTTTTGACTATAGATACAAATCTTAATTTGATTTTTTTTAATATAGAGTTGGGATGGATGTATGGTTTTTTATTTGCGCCAATCTATATTATGGTTGTTGTAAATATGATTAATATGCATTCAGGTTATAACGGCCTTGCAGGAGGTTTAACCTTAATATTGCTTATTTTTGCTGCAATAAAGTCTTATATGATTAATGGTTTTGATTATTTTTATTTTATAATGCCTGTAATTGGCGCTTTAACTGCTTTTATGTATTTTAATTGGTATCCTTCAAAAGTATTTTTAGGAAATATTGGCTCTTTTTTGATAGGCTCTGCTTTAGGAGGTTTTCTTGTGCTTTCTAATATGGAATTTTTTGGCGCTGTTATTCTAATTCCGCATATTTCTGATTTTCTTTTGTTCTCATATACAAAGATAACAAGAAAAAAATTTGTAAAATTTGGAGGATTAAGAAAAGATAGGACATTAATTGCACCAAATCCTCCCCTTAAACTTAAAGCTTTAATTGCACATTTTTTAAGGGTTAATGAATGGCAGGCTGTTTTAATACTTTATAGTATAACAATAATTTTTTGTATAATTGGTTTAATATGGTTTTGAAAAAGATGAATAGACTAGATGTTTTAGAAATAAATAATTTGCCTTTAAGTTCTGAAAAGTTTTCAAAAGATGGCAGATGTGAGAATAAATCAAAAGGCAACTTTTTATTACCCCCCCCTATTTTTAGCTTATGCAATTTCTGTTATCAGACAAAAAAAATTTGTGTTTCTCTAAACCTTGATGCAGACACGGTTTGTAAAACTCATTAGTACGTTAATTATTCATTTAAACAAAAAGGAGGTTGTGCTATGAATATCAGAAGTTACATCTCTACAGAAAATAATAGGTTAAAAAGATATAAAAAAATAAAAAAACTCTTAAATATAAAAATATCTGATAAGATTTTAGATATTGGTTGTGGAAAAAAAGATAAGTCTTTCACATGGTTTAATAATGAAAATAAAATAGTTGGTTTGGATATTGTTGAATCTTGTGAAATTGTTAAAGATAATTTCAGGTATATAAAAGGAGATGGTGCAAACTTACCTTTTAAAGATAAAGAGTTTGATGTTGCTATTAGTATCGGCGTATTAGAACACATCCATCCAAAAGAAAAATTCATTAAAATGTTAAAAGAGATTGAAAGGGTTGGAAAAAAATATGCAATAGTCGTTCCTCATAGGTATTGTTTTATAGAACCACATTTTAATTTACCTTTTTGGTATTTTTACCCCGATGCTTTAAAACGGTTTTTAATATCTCATTTTAACTTAGGTTCGCAATGCAGAAATTCGAGGGGGGAATATCAAAAATTAAATTACTATCCAGCAGGTTTTTACTTAAATTTATTAAGAGGCTCAAAAGTTCATCACCAATTTTACTTAGGCTGTTTATTATATTATATTATATATAAAAATCAGTTTGAAGACAGGATAAATGGTTTTAAGTAGCTCACTATGAAGATATTTATCGATATAGGACACCCGGCCCACGTGCATTATTTCAAGAATTTCATCTGGCAGATGGAGAAAAAAGGCCATAGGTTTCTTCTTACCGCGCGAAATCGAGGGTGTATTTTTGATTTACTTAATACTTATAAATTTGATTACATTGATAGGGGAAAGGGTTCGAAAAACATCTTAGGTAAGATCTTGAATATGGCGAAAGTAGATCTTTTGATATATAAGGCTGCAAAGCAATTCGAGCCGGATTTATTTTTGGGTTTTAGGTCAATGTATGCGGCGCAGGTTTCAAGGTTAATGAAGAAACCATGTATATTATTTGACGACACGGAGCATTCGCTTGAACAACGCCTCTTGTTTATGCCTTTTTCAGAGGTTATCTGCACTCCATCCTGCTTTAAGAAAAATCTAGGCAAAAAACAAGTTAAATTCAATGGCTACATGGAACTTGCTTACCTCCATCCAAATTATTTTAAACCAAATCCTTCTGCCTTGAAAGAACTTGGTATAAAAAAAGGAAAGAAATTCTTTATTCTGAGATTTGTTGCTTGGGAAGCAAGCCATGATATTGGACACAAGGGATTAAGTATTGAGATAAAAAGAAAGCTGATTAAGTTATTAAACAAGTATGGAAAAGTTTTCATTAGTTCTGAAAAACCTTTGCTAAAAGAATTTGAAGAATATAAATTGAGCGTTTCGCCTGAGAAGATTCACGATATTTTATATTACGCAACTATGTATATTGGCGAAGGAGCCACTATGGCTTCTGAAGCCGCGATTTTAGGAACACCCTCGCTGTATATATCACCGTTAGCTAAACATCTGGGTAACTTTAGCGAATTAAGCCAAAGGTATGGTTTAGTTTTGGTATATGAAGATTTAAACAAAAGTTTAGCAGAGATAACGCCATTGTTCAGAAATCCGAATTTAAAACAAGAATGGCAGAAAAAAAGAGAAAGTCTCTTACAAAATAAAATAGATGTAACTGAATGGATGATTAAGTTTGTAGAAAATTATAAAATTAGGGAGAATTAGAAAAGAAAGCATGGATACTTTAGTAACATTTTTTACTTCCACAGCAGCTTTTTTTATTTATTTTGGGATTTCTTTATTTATTTTTTCTAGATGTAAAGCAGAGGACAGGAAATTTCTATTTAAATGGTTCATAATAGCCCTTTCAATCAGAATTCTATGGATGCTATTCGCTCACTTTTTTACATTATCTACAACCGGTAACTGGTTTATGGCTATAGACGAGGTAGGTTATGATGAATATTCGTGGAATTGGCTTCAGGCGCGGAAACAGGGAGAAACCTTTCACTTACTAGAAGACGCAAAATTTCAGCCCGGTTATTATTCTATTACATCATTAATATATTTTATTTTTGGCCATTCTATATTGGCTGCAAAACTGCTAAATTGTTTTTTTAGCAGTTTTATTCTTTTGCCAGTATTTTATATAGCCAAGATTATATTTAATGAAAAAACTGCAAGATTAGCAGGAAAATTAACAGCTCTGTTTCCTGAATTAATTGTATACAGTGCATTCCTGTTAAAAGACACAATCCTCACATTACTCTGTACTATTATTATTTTCTTAATAATTTATTATAACCATTATGGCAGGCTTGGTCTTCCAAAAATTTTGTTATTATTCACCGCTTTAATATATATTAGTTTGATACGGTTTTATATGATTGCGATTTTAGGTGTAATACTAATTTTATTTTATATATTTACAAAAAAAATACCTATTTCAAGAAAAATATTAGGATTATCGTTGATTATAATTTTAGTATTTCTTGTTATGATATTTGGGAGAGGTTTAGAATTTTATGAAAATATTTATTCCGGAAAAATATTTCTTTTTGGACGTTATGCGGAGAGTGAACTTTCTTTTACTCCTGTGTTTGGGGGAGCAGTCGGCTTAATATCCTTTGTTTTAGAGAAACCGATTATATTTATAAAAACTGTATTATTAGGCTCAATCTATGCGTGGGCTGGTCCTATATCATGGCATACGCTTTGTTCTCCAAAATGGTTTGGTTATATTGTTCATGCACTTAAAGCAAACTATTTTGCAGTGCTTGTTTGGTATGTTTTTGCGCCTTTTGCATTTTGGGGTTTATATTATTTAATTAAATATAGACGTAAGCTCTTTTCTTCAGCAACACTAATATCTTCATATCTTATTATATATCCTTTAATTATCGCCGTGAAAGAAAAAGGAGGCCTAAGGCATCGTTTGCCAATAATTCCATTTGTTTTAATTTGCGTGGCTTTAGCTATGATTAGATATAAAAAATACAGATTTCCTTTATTTATTTTAGGTATTTTTTTAATGCTTGCTTTTTTAATACTTGATTTTTTCATTCATATACCTTCAATTACAAGCTAATATGTATAAAATGAAAAATAACTTGAGAAATTTAAAATCTAAAAATCTTTTAATTATACCAAACAGTTTTCCACATAAAAATTGTTTATATGGCGGAGTATTTATTAAAGGACAAATAGATGTACTTGCAAAATATTTTAATAAAATTTATGTTATTTGCCCTACGCCATATTTTCCTGGATTTTTCAAAAATTTTAATTGCTTTCCTGCAAGTTGGAAAAAAGCAGTAAATCCTATTAATTATTCTTATAAAAGCGTATCTGTTTATTTTCCTAAGTTTTTCAAGTTGCCGGTAAATTTTTCAAGAAAAAAGGCTGGAGAAAGAGCATATAAGGCAGCGCTTGAACTTATTTCAAAAGAAAACATAAAATTTGATATTATTCACGCACATTTTGTTTATCATGCGGGATATGTTGGCGCAAAGTTAAAGGGAAGGTATAAAAAACCATTGATTATTACCGGACACGGTTATGATGTTTATGAATTACCATTTAGAGATAATGATTTCAAAAAAATTGTAAAATATATCCTTAAGAGCGCTGATTATGTAACAACTGTGAGTAAAAGCAATTATAAAAAATTAGTAGAATTTGGAACAGACAAGAAAAAAATTACTATAATTCCTAATTCTTATAATGCAAAAAAATTCAAGCAAATTTCTCAAGAAGAATGTAAAGATAGGTTAGATATCCCAAAAAACAAAAAGATTATTATTTCAGTTGGTTATTTGGAAGAAATTAAAGGATACGAATATTCAATAAAAGCAATGAGGGAAGTTATAAATAAAGAAAACGATGTTCTGTATTTTATAATTGGTAATGGGCCATTAAAGACAAGACTACAGCGGTTAATAAATAATTTAAATCTTAATGGGTATGTGAATTTAGTCGGCGGAAAACCACATGATGAGGTTCCGTTATGGATGAATGCATGTGATTTATCTGTAATGCCAAGTTTGAAGGAAAGTTTTGGCATTGCCCAGATTGAGGCAATGGCTTGCGGTAAACCAGTGGTTGCAACAAGGAACGGGGGCAGTGAAGATATTATTGTGAATAAAAAGTTGGGATATTTGGTTGAGCCCAAAAATCCAGATGAGTTGGCAGAGAAAATTCTACTTGCATTAGATAGGAAGTGGGATAAGGAATATATTTTAGAGCATGTCAAGAAATTCGAATCTGAGAAAATAGCGAAAGAAACCCTTAAAATTTATAAAAAGGTAATGAATTAAAATGAAAGTAGTAATTTTAGGACAATATCCATTAAATCCTGAGAAAATAAGAGGCGGAGTTGAAACCTGCATTATTGGTTTGGCAAATGAATTAAAAAAATATCCTGATATAGAACTTCATATTCTAACCTTAGAAATAATGCAAAAAGATATAACAAAAACTGTAGATAATGTAACAATTCATTATCTTGCATCACCGCCATTACCGAGATTCATTACGAAAAATACTATCGATAAAAATAAAACAATAAAAAAAATTAAGGAACTTAAACCAGACATTGTACATGCCCATATGTATGATAGTGGTTATTACGCATTAAAAAGCGGCTTTCCGAGTCTTATAACCATTCATGGAATTGCAATGGATGAATACGATATAAAAATACAGTCAGGATTACTTGAAATGATAAGGCGAATGGTTTACTTACCAATAGAACAGTATGTCTTTAAACGCGCAAAAGTTTTAACAGTTCTTAGCCCTTATACCAAAAAGAAGATTGAACTTTTCTGCAACGGTGAGATTCATATCATTCCTAACGGCATAAATAAAGAGTGGTTTAATATCCAGAATAAAGAAATAGATGGGCGTATTTTATTTGTAGGCCGGATTTTCCCGGTAAAGAAAATAGAATATCTTTTACAGGCAGTGAAAAGAATTAGATATCATAGAAAAAATGTCGAGTTGCATATAGCAGGTGATTTTAATGAAAAAAAAGTTTATTTTAACTTATTACGGAAGTTTACAGATAAAAATGAATTGTCAAAAAATGTAAAATTTATGGGAGCATTACACGGAAACAACTTAAGAAATGAATATGCCGAGTGTTCCATATTTGTTCTTGCTTCACACATAGAAGCATTTCCTATTGTTCTTTTGGAAGCAATGGCATCTGGGAAACCAATAATTGCGAGTAATGTCGGAAGCATCCCATATATCATAAAAGATGGTGAAAACGGCTTTCTTTTTGAATACGGAGATGTGGATGATTTAGCAAATAAAATAACCAAACTTCTTAATGATAGAGAATTAAGGCTTAAAATGGGCAACAACGGAAAGAAAATCGCTAAAGGATTTCCCTCCTGGGAAGAAATTGCGCAAAAATATTATAAATTGTATAAAACAGTTAGTCAATGATGGAAAAAAACAATAAATCGGATATGAAAAAAATATGTCTTTGTAACCCTTCGAGAAAGGGATTTTTTGGAGATACAGTTCGCGTAGTTGAACTTTTTGGCAGAATCCCAAGATTACTTAATAATAGTTATTTCTATGTTTTTACATATGGAGAATATAAGTTCTCCGATTTAGAAAATATCAAATTTATTAATCTTGATACTCTCTTTTTTGGCAGAAGAATTCGTTTTGTAAGCAAATTATTGTCTAATTTATTCGCTTTTATTTTCGCATTATTCATCCGTTTGGATTTGGTATATGAAATACAAACCACAACTCCCGGCATAGGATTATTACTATCAAAAATAAAAAAGATTCCATTGGTTTATGAAGTAAATACCTTGCTTGAATATGAAAAAGAAAAAACATTTTTTAATAACATTGCTATCAAGATCGCAAGGATTATAGAAAAGTGGACAGTTCGTTGCGCTAAGAAGATTACCGTTGTAACTACAAGCATGAAAAAGAAGTTTCATGAGGAATATAAAATCCTTAACGATAAAATTGAAATCGTGCCAAACGGAGCAAACATAGAAATGTTTTATCCTATGGACAAGGAGGCATGTCGAAATCAATTGGGTTTAGATGTGAATAGCTACATTGTTTGCTTTGTTGGTGGTTTAGGTACCGGTCATGGCGCTAAAAATCTGATAGAGTGCTCTCCTTTAGTTCTAAATAAAGTAAATAATGTAAAATTTTTAATAGTGGGGGATGGACCAAAAAAGAAAGAAATGGAAGAAAAGGCTAAATTATTTGGGGTCGAGAATGCATTTATATTTGCTGGGATAGTACCAAGAGAAAAAGTTCCTTTATACATAAATTCAAGCGATGTATGTATTGCGCTATATGCGCTTGATGATAGACTTAAAAAAATTGGAGCTTCATCAGTAAAGATTCATGATTATATGGGGTGCTCAAAACCAGTAATAGCATCTGACAAAATTAATGGACTTGATGTTATTCAAAAATCAAATTCCGGAATTTTAGTTGATATAAACAACCCGCTTAATATATCAAAAAACGTAATAAAATTATTGAAAGATGAGAAGATGAGAAAGGAAATGGGCATAAATGGAAGAAAACTTGTCGAAGAAAAATACAATTGGGAATCGATTGCAAAACAGGTTTCCGGCATTGTGGAAGAATCCCTTAAAAATGATGAGCGATAAATTAAATCTAAAATGAACAAAATAGATAAACCAAAAGTATTGGAAGAAAACAATAGATGATGAACTATAAAATCAATAAATCAAAAAAAATGACACTGAATATAGCAATTGGCCCGATTCCTTATGTGGGTGGGACTAGAACTCATATTTTGAAAATTATTAAATTTTCAAAGCAAAAATTGAGTTTAATAAACTATTCTCCCCTTTCATTTTATTCTCCTTTATATAAAGGGTCTGGTTTTTTATTGAGGCATAAAATTCCTTTTATAGACCCTTATGGTTATTATCTGGCAAAAATGGTATTGCCTAAATATGATATCGTCCATACTCATGGGCATCCTTATTGGTGGGATTTGTATAAAAGACCAAAAAGAAGCAAAGCTAAATATATCCATACAGTACACCAAATATATTATAAAGAAGATTATGCTGATAAACTGTGGCCATGGTTGAACACTTTGAATGAGCGGCAGTTCCAATATTGCAAGCAGGCAGATATAGTTATCAGTGTTTCAAAATGGCTCCAGGAAAAACTTAAAGAACGATGCATTGATTCGGTTCATATGCCTAATGGTGTTGATATAGAGGAATGTGAAAAAGCGAATGCTTCTTTGTTCAGGGAAAAATACAATATTAGAGAGGATTTTTTTCTCTTTGTGGGACATGCGGGTAAATTAAAAGGGCCGGATTTATTTGTAGAATTGGCAAAGAAAATGCCGGATAAGCTGTTTGTAATGTGTGGTGGCGGGACATCAGAGATTTTAGCTCCACGAAATGTTATCGCATTAGGTTATCTACCCCATGAAGATATTCTTAACGCAATGGCTGCCTGCAGAGTATTTATAATGCCCAGCAGCAAAGAATCTTTTAGCATTGTTATGCTTGAAGCAATGGCATGCAAAAAACCAGTTGTTGCGACAAATAGTACCGGAATAAAAGAATGCATAATAGATAATGAAGATGGTTATCTTTTTGAATTGGACGATGTAAACGAATTGCATGAAAAAGCGTGTAAGGCATGGGATAACCCAAAAATGGGAATTGACGGATATGAAAAAGCAAAAAAAGAATACAACTGCAGAAATGTAATAAGGCGAATTGATAAGTTGTATGAGGAACAAAAATGAGAAACGATTTAATTAACCCAAAACCTAAAGAAGTGGATATTATGAAAAAAATATTACAATATCATACGGGCTATTATAAAAGCTCCGGTGGTGTTGAAACATATATAACTGGACTGGTTAAAAATCTTGATTACAATTTTGAAATTTTGGCAGATGCTTTGCCGGGTTATCCGTTAATAGATTATCCGCGGAAAAACGTGAAAATAATAAGATTTAAACCTGACAATTATAATATCGCTTCTTTCAATTATAGGTTTATTAATAGAGTATTATTCCCTTATAGACTCTACGCAGATATAATACGAATAAAGAACAAGCGCAAATATTTAAAAAGAGCAAAATATGACCTGGTTCATTTTCATGATTCTGGGGTTGGTGGAGCGCTAACAAAATTAAGCTATATGTTAAAATCGGCGAAATTATTTGAAAATTTAGCGGATTTTTCTTATGTAGAACCCAAAATTTTGACTATCCATGGGCTATCGTGCCTTATGACAGACAACCCCA